>NZ_JASGDA010000001.1:0-88108 GCF_047607405.1 Acidovorax sp.
GCTCTGCTTTTGCTGTAGCCCCAGCGCTATCGCATGGCGCTCCATCTCGCTCAGTTGTTCGTAGGTGTTCTTTGTCATGGGAGTCTCAATTCTGAAGGGGGGTTGCACTTCAGATTTGAGGCCGCCGGGCGATAGAGGCCGATTTTGCTTAAAGATGCACAATGGTGGATCGCGCCCCCTGTGTGTGGCGCATGAGGAGCCCCGTATGCGCCCTGCCATCCGCCATGCCCTGCCCTTGCTGGCCCTGTGCGCCGCCACGGTCGCCGGGGCGCAGTCCATGAAGCCCGGCCTGTGGGAAATGCAAAGCAGCATGCAGCAAGGCAACGCCGGGCAGCAGAACGCCATGGCCCAGATGCGCCAGCAGATGGACAGCATGCCCCCCGCCCAGCGCAAGCAGATGGAGGCCATGCTGGCCAAGCAGGGCATGTCCCTGGCTGGCGACGGCATGCGCATGAAGACCTGCATCACGCCCGAAATGGCCGCCCGGTACGACGTGCCCCCGCAGCGCGAGGAAGGCGGCTGCACCACCCGGGCCCAGCCCCGCGTGGGCAACACCGTGCGCTTCAGCTACCAGTGCGCCAACCCGCCGTCGCAGGGCGAGGGCGCGGTGACGTGGAGCGGCAGCGACGCCTACAGCATGCGCGTGGAGACCACCACCACGGTGCGCGGCAAGGCGGAGAAGTCCACCGTGGAATCGTCGGGCCGGTGGCTGGCGGCGGACTGCGGCAGCGTCAAGCCGCTGGCTGCGATGGCGGGCCAGCGCAAGTAGCGGCGGCCAGCTACCGCGTGCCGAAGATGCCGGTGCCCACGCGCACCAGCGTGCTGCCCGCGTGGATGGCGGCTTCCAGGTCGGTCGTCATGCCCAGGGAGAGCGTGTCGAAGCGCTCCAGCCCCGGCGCGCCCGAATCGCGTATCTGGTCAAAAAGCCTTCTGGCGCTGGTGTGGATTGCGCATTGCGCTACAAACTCAGGAGCATGATCGGGGATCGCCATCAGCCCGCGCAGCACAAGGCGTGGCAGTTGCGCCACAGCGCGGGCCAGGGCCAGCGCCTCGCCCGGCGCCACGCCCGACTTGGTGGGCCCGCCGTCGATGTTGACCTGGATGCAGACCTGCAACGGCGCCAGCCCCTCGGGCCGCTGGGCCGACAGGCGCTCGGCGATCTTGAGCCGGTCCACCGTGTGGACCCAGTCGAAGTGCGCGGCCACCAGGCGCGTCTTGTTGCTCTGGATGGGGCCGATGCAGTGCCAGGTGAGCGGCACACCCGGCAGCGCAGCGCGCAGGGCGGCGATCTTGTCCGCGCCTTCCTGGATGTAGTTCTCGCCAAAGTCGCGCTGCCCGGCGGCGGCGGCCTGGGCCACCGCATTGGGGCCGAAGGTCTTGGAAACCGCCAGCAGCGCCACGCTGGAAGGGTCGCGCCCGGCGGCCTGGCAGGCGCGCGCGATGCGGCCCCGTATCTGCTGGAGGTTGTCGGCAATCGTGGTCATAATGTTCGATCAAGCGTACCAAACGATAGAGGGATTCCGTGGACATCACCCAACTGCTCGCGTTCAGCGTCAAGAACAAGGCTTCCGACCTGCACCTCTCCGCAGGTCTGCCGCCCATGATCCGGGTCCACGGCGACGTGCGCCGCATCAACGTGGATGCGCTGGACCACAAGACCGTCCACGGCATGGTCTATGACATCATGAGCGACGCGCAGCGCAAGACGTATGAGGAGTTCCTGGAGGTGGACTTCTCGTTCGAGATCGAGGGCCTGGCGCGCTTTCGCGTCAACGCCTTCAACCAGAACCGTGGCGCGGCGGCGGTGTTCCGGACCATTCCGAGCAAGATCCTCACGCTGGAGCAGCTCAATGCGCCCAAGATTTTTGCCGACCTGGCGCTCAAGCCGCGCGGCCTGGTGCTGGTGACGGGGCCCACGGGCTCGGGCAAATCCACCACGCTGGCCGCCATGGTGAACTACCTGAACGAAACCGAGTACGGCCACATCCTGACGGTGGAAGACCCGATCGAGTTCGTACACGAATCCAAGAAGTGCCTGGTCAACCAGCGCGAGGTGGGGCCGATGACGCTGTCGTTCGCCGCCGCCCTCAAGTCCGCGCTGCGCGAGGACCCGGACGCCATCCTGGTGGGCGAAATGCGCGACCTCGAAACCATCCGCCTGGCCATGACCGCCGCCGAAACAGGCCACCTGGTGTTCGGCACGCTGCACACGTCCAGCGCCGCCAAGACCATCGACCGGATCATCGACGTGTTCCCGGCGGAAGAAAAAGAGATGGTGCGCGCGATGCTGTCCGAATCGCTGCAGGCCGTGATCTCGCAGACGCTGTGCAAGACCAAGGACGGCTCGGGCCGTGTGGCCGCGCACGAGATCATGCTGGGCACCAGCGCCATCCGCAACCTGATCCGCGAGGCCAAGGTGGCGCAGATGTACTCCACCATCCAGACCAGCAACAGCGTGGGCATGCAGACGCTGGACCAGAACCTGACCGACCTGGTGCGGCGCAACATCATCAGCCCGGCCGAGGCGCGCAGCAAGGCCAAGATTCCCGAAAACTTCCCTGGCTGACCCCCGCGCAGCCGCCACCACGGAGCACCGTATGAAAGGCATCCTGAGCCTTCTGAAGATCAACACCCGCAACGGCAAGCCTGCGGACGACCACACGGACTCCGTGCTGTTCTCCACCGCCTTCGCGGGCCAGGGCGTGGACGACTCGATGCTCGTGCCCTGGGAGGCGCGCGCCGTCGAGATCGGCGCCAAGCGCCTGCCCGCCAGCCGTGGCGGCAAGCTGCTGCAGGGCCTGTGGGCCAAGGACAAGTACATGGCCCACCTGGACAAGGACGCGGTGGAGCGCATGGAGCGCTTCTTCGAGTTCGCCGCCGTTCCCGCCAGCCGCGACGTGATCCGCCAGGACGAATACGGCAACTTCATGGTGGTGCTGCTGACCGGCACCATCGCCGTGGACCGCGTGCAGCCCTGGGGCGAGCAGCTGCGCCTGGCCGAGACGCGGCCCGGCGACATTCTGGGCGAGATGTCGCTGCTCGACAGCGGCATCCGCTTTTCGGCCTGCACCACGCTGACCGACTGCGAGATCGCCGTACTCAGCGCCGAGGCCATGGACGACATGGTCAACAAGGACCCGCAGCTCGCCGCCAGCCTCATCGCCCTGCTGGCGCGCAAGCTCTCGCTGCGCCTGCGCGTTGTGAGCGCCCGCCTGAGCGACAACCAGAAGTGACAATGGAGAGAATCTGATGGAACGCGATCAGGCCAGTAAATTCATCAACGACCTGCTCAAGCTGATGGTCAGCCGCAACGGCAGCGACCTGTTCATCACGGCGGAGTTCCCCCCGGCCATCAAGGTGGACGGCAAGGTCACCAAGGTGTCGCCCCAGCCGCTGACGCCAAACCACACGCTCACGCTGGCGCGCGCCATCATGAGCGACAAGCAGGTGGCCGACTTCGAGCGCACCAAGGAGTGCAACTTCGCCATCTCGCCCGCAGGCATCGGGCGCTTTCGCGTCAACGCCTTCATCCAGCAGGGCAAGGTCGGCATGGTGCTGCGCACGATCCCGCTCACGCTGCCCACCATCGACGGCCTGGGCGTGCCGCAGGTGCTGAAAGAAGTGACCATGACCAAGCGCGGCCTGTGCATCCTGGTCGGCGCCACGGGCTCGGGCAAGTCCACCACGCTGGCCGCCATGGTGGACTGGCGCAACGAGAACTCCTTCGGCCACATCATCACGGTGGAAGACCCGGTGGAATTCGTCCACCCGCACAAGAACTGCGTGGTGACGCAGCGCGAGGTGGGCCTGGACACCGACAGCTGGGAAGCCGCCCTCAAGAACACGCTGCGCCAGGCGCCCGACGTGATCCTGATGGGCGAGATCCGCGACCGCGAGACCATGGAGCACGCCGTGGCCTTCGCCGAGACCGGCCACCTGTGCCTGGCCACGCTGCACGCCAACAGCGCCAACCAGGCGCTGGACCGCATCATCAACTTCTTCCCCGAGGAGCGGCGCGCGCAGCTGCTCATGGACCTGTCGCTGAACCTGCGCGCCATGATCTCGCAGCGCCTGATCCCCAAGCAGGACGGCAAGGGCCGCGCCGCCGCCGTCGAGGTCATGCTCAACACCCCGCTGATCGCCGACCTGATCTTCAAGGGCGAGGTGTCCGAGATCAAGGAAATCATGAAGCGCAGCCGCAACCTGGGCATGCAGACCTTCGACCAGGCGCTGTTCGACCTGTACGAGGCCAACGTCATCAGCTACGAGGATGCGCTGCGCAACGCCGACTCGCTCAACGACCTGCGGCTGCAGATCAAGCTCAACAGCCAGCGCGCCAAGTCGCCCGACCTCGCCCAGGGCACCGAGCATTTCGCCATCGTCTGACCCGTTTCCGCCCCTTTCACGCCCGCCCTTCTGGGCGGGTTTTCATTTCCACCCCAGGACATTCCCCATGCCAAGCACCAACCCCCGCAGCTACGACGCCACCCCTTCGCGCAAGGTCGCCTTCCTGGGCCTGGGCGTGATGGGCTACCCCATGGCGGGCCACCTCGCGCTGGCCGGGCACCAGGTCACGGTCTATAACCGCACCGCTACCAAATCAGTAGCATGGTGTGCAGAGTACGCAAGCGCTGGAGGCCAAAAACATGCCAAAACGCCACGCGAGGCAGCGGCGGGCGCAGACTTTGTTTTCTGCTGCGTGGGCAACGATGACGACCTGCGCTCCGTCACCCTGGGCGCCGACGGCGCCTTCGCGGGCATGCAGCCCGGCGCGGTCTTTGTCGATCACACCACGGCGTCCGCCGAGGTGGCGCGCGAGCTGTACGCCGCCGCCAAAAATCAGGGCCTGCAGTTTGTCGATGCGCCCGTCTCGGGCGGCCAGGCGGGCGCGCAGAACGGGCAGCTGACGGTGATGTGCGGCGGCGACGCAGCGGCCTTCGACGCAGCCCGGCCCGTGGCCATGGCGTTCGCGCGCGCCTTCACGCTGCTGGGCGACAGCGGCGCGGGCCAGCTCGCCAAGATGGTCAACCAGATCTGCATTGCCGGGCTGGTGCAGGGTCTGTCCGAAGCCATCGCCTTCGGCCAGAACGCGGGCCTGGACATGAAGCAGGTGCTCGACGTGATCGGCAAGGGCGCCGCGCAGAGCTGGCAGATGGACAACCGTGGCAAGACCATGGTGGACGGCCAGTTCGACTTCGGCTTTGCCGTGGACTGGATGCGCAAGGACCTGGGCCTGGTGCTCGACGAGGCGCGCCGCAACGGCTCGCGCCTGCCGGTGACGGCGCTGGTGGACCAGTTCTATGCGGACGTGCAGCGCATGGGCGGCAACCGCTGGGACACGTCCAGCCTGATCAAAAGGCTGACATCCCCCTGAGGGCGGCCCTTGCGCGGCGTCCGCTGGCCTGGGGAGCGCCAGTTTCAAGCGTCGGCGCCCCTGTGCTCGCCTTCAGCCCCCGGCTGGCTTGGTGTCCGTGGTGACGGGCGCGGGCGGGGCGGCGCGGCGCAGCTCTTCTTCCGGGACGATCTCGAACACGCGCACGACCTTGCTCACGCCGCTCACGCCGCGCGCGACCTCGGTGGCGCGGCTGGCTTCGCGCTGCGACACGCGGCCCATCAGATAGACGATGTTGCGCTCGGTCACCACCTTGAAGGAGCTGGCCAGCAGGTCCTGGGCGTCCACCAGGCTGGCGCGCACCTTGCCGGTGATGAAGGTGTCGTTGGAGCGCTGGCTCAGGGTGCTGCTGGGCATCACGGCCAGGTCGTTCACCACGGAGCGCACGTTTTCCACCTGCGACACGATGCGCTCCACCGCCTGGCGGTCCTGATCGCTGGGCACTTCGCCGGTCAGCAGCGCCTGGCGGTTGTAGCTGGTCACGTTGACGTGGGCACGGTCGCCCAGGGCTTCGCGGATGCGGTTGGCGGCGCGCAGCTCGATGCCTTCGTCCTCGATCTGCGTGCCCGCCGTGCGGCGGTCCACCGCCATCACGCCGCCCACGACGGCGCCGCCCACCACCAGCGGCGCGCAGGCCGACAGGCCCGCCGCCAGCGCGGCGGCGGCGAGCACGGCGCAGACCGTGCGGGACGGGTTCTTCAAACTTGTAGCTTGCTTCATAGCGGAATCTCCTGTTCACCAAGTAACTGCGTGTCCACGCCGTCGCACAGGCAGTGCAGCACCAGGGCATGGACTTCGCGCACGCGCGCGGCGCGGTCGTGCGGCACGCTGATGAGCACGTCCGTCTCGCGCAGCAGCGCGGCCAGCTTGCCGCCGGTGCGCCCGGCCAGCACCACCACGCTCATGTCGCGCTCGTGGGCGGCCTCGGCGGCGGCCAGCAGGTTGGCGTCGTTGCCGGTGACGGTCAAGGCCAGCAGCACGTCGCCTGCCTGCCCCAGCGCGCGCACCGGGCGCGCGAACTGCTGCGCGGCGTCGCCCGCCACGTCGATCGGCAGCGCCAGCGCCGCGAGGCCAGGCCGCTCGCGCTCGAAACCGGCCACGCAGAACGCCGCGAACTGCTGCGCCTGTGCCGCCGCAGGCCCGTTGCCGCAGGCCAGCACCTTGCCGCCGCTGGTCACGCAGGCCAGGACGGCCTGCACCGCCGCCGCGATGGGCTGGCTGAGCGCCTGCGCGGCCTGGTACTTCAGGTCGGCGCTGTCGATGAAATGCTGTTGGATGCGTTGCTCAAGCATGGAGGCCCAATGATACCCGGCGCGTGTTACAGCTTTTATAGCAGACTGTGGCCGCCCCTATTGCGCTAGCGGCATAAAAGGCTTGTAAAAAACAGGCTATTGCGCATCGAAGGCCGCCTTCAGCCATTGAATGCCGCCCTCTTGCACCAGCACCACGTCGAAGCGGCACGGCGGCGGCGCGGGCTGCCGCAGCAGGTAATGCCGCGCGGCGAAAACGATGCGCTGCCGCTTGGCCGCGCTGATGCTCGCGCCCGCTCCGCCGAAGGCCCCGCTGGCGCGGCTGCGCACCTCGACGAACACCAGCGTGCCGTCCTGGTCGCGCATCACCAGGTCGATCTCGCCGCCGCCGCGTCCCGGCGTCCGATAATTGCGCACCGCCAGCCGCAGGCCCGCCGCCTGCAAGTGGACCAGGGCTTGGTCTTCCGCGGCCATGCCGCGCTCGCGCGTGGTGGGCGCGGCGCTGGTCGGCTTCTTCTTTCCAAGGAACTTCATTGAGCGCATCTTTCGCTTCTGCCCTCGACGCTGCGCGCGACGCGGCGGCTGCGCAGCATTATCCGCAGGGTGCGCTGTATGTCGTCGCCACGCCCATCGGCAACCTGGCCGACATCACGCTGCGCGCGCTGCACGTGCTGCAACTGGCCGACACCGTGGCCTGCGAGGACACGCGCCACACCCAGGCCCTGCTGCGCGCCTACGGCATCGACAAAGGCGCGGCGCAATGCCTGGCCGTACACCAGCACAACGAGGCCGAAGCCGCGCAGGCCGTGGTGCAGCGGCTGCAGCAGGGCCAGCGCGTGGCCTACGTCAGCGACGCAGGCACGCCGGGCGTGAGCGACCCCGGCGCCCGGCTGGTCGCCGCCGTGCAGGCCGCTGGTCTGCGCGCCGTGCCGCTGCCCGGCGCCAGCAGCGTTACCACTGCCCTGAGCGTAGCTGGCGCTGTCGCGCACCAGGCAGAGCACGGCGGCTTTGTATTTGCTGGTTTCCTGCCCACCAAGAACGCCGAACGCGCCGCCGTGATCCAGCAGCAATTGGCCGCCGAACCCCGCTGCGTGGTGCTGCTGGAAGCCCCCCACCGCATCGCCGAACTGGCGCAGGCCCTGGCGGTGCTGGGCGACCGCCCCGTCACCCTGGCCCGCGAGCTGACCAAGCAATTCGAGGAAGTGACCACTCACCAGGCCCATGCCCTGGCCGCGTGGCTGGACGGCGCCCCGCAGCGGTCGCGCGGCGAGTTCGTGGTGCTGCTGCACCCCGTGCCGGTGGCCGGTGACGACGGTGAAAGCCTGCGGGTGCTGCGCCTGCTGGTGCAGGAGTTGCCGCTCAAGACGGCGGTGCGCCTGGCGGCCGAGATCACCGGCGCGCCGCGCAATACGCTGTATGACGCCGCGCTGGCGTGGAAGCGCGGCGAGGCCGAATCGTAAAGACGCCCCTGCGGAGCCCCTGACGCCCGCCCGCAACAACCCGGGCCGTCACCGCAGCCCGCCACGCTGCGGCTTTCCGGCTTTGACAATTGTTAAAAGACGTTTCTGAAACCAATGCTTACGATTGGATTCTGATACGTATTGCAACAAATCGAGCGCCCCATGCCCCCCATTACCACCGACGACACCCGGCCGCAAACAGCGAAGATTCTGCTGGTGGAGGACAGCTTCGCGAACCGCGACATGCTGACCCGTCGGCTGCAGCGCCGCGGCTTCAGGGTCTGCTCCGCCGCCGATGGCGCCACCGGCGTCGCCATGACGGTTTCGGAGCAGCCCGACCTCGTCCTGATGGACGTGGCCCTGGGCGAGATGGACGGCTGGCAGGCGACGCAGCTCATCAAGGCCGACACCCGGACACAGGGCATACCCGTCATCGCACTGACTGCCCATGCGCTGGCGAGCGACCGGGAAAAAAGCATCGAGATCGGCTGTGCCGACTTCGACACCAAGCCCGTCGATCTGACCCGCCTGCTGGGCAAGATCGAAGGCTGCCTGGCGAAAACCGCCCCGAAACCCAGCCAGCCTGACGCCCCAGCGCACCCAGAGCACGCAGAACCCGCGCCCAGGCTCGATCCGGCGGCAGCGCTCAAGGGCAGCGTGCGCGACTTCCGCGAACTGCAGGGCCCGGACCTGATGGCCCGCGTCGGCGCCTTTTACGAATGGCAGAACCTGCGCCGCCAGAGCAGCCTGTGGCCCTACTCCCGCTCGACGCAGGAAGCGCCCCTGTCCGTCTGCACGGCGCTCGACGACAGCGGGCTGAAGTTCTCCGGGCTGAATTTCGGCACTCAGGATTACCTCGGCCTGTCGTCGCACCCCGCCATCAAGGAAGTGGCCAAGGCGGTCATCGACGAGTACGGGGTCCACAGCGCGGGCTCGTCGGCCCTGGCGGGCAACACCAAGTACTCGCTGCGGCTGGAAGAGACGATCTCGGAGTTTCTGGGCCTGCAGCACACCACGCTCTACCCCACGGGCTGGGCGGCAGGCTACGGGGTCATCAAGGGCCTGATCCGCCCGGCGGATCACGTCGTGATGGACGGCCTGTCCCACGCCTGCCTGCAGGAAGGCGCGTATTCGGCAACCTCCAACGTCCACCTGCACGGGCACCTCAACCTCGATTCGGTGCGCCGCCACCTGAAGCGCATCCGCGCCCACGACACGGCCAACGGCATCCTCGTGGTGACAGAGAGCCTGTTCTCCATGGATTCGGACACGCCCGACCTGAGGACGCTGCAGAACCTGTGCGACGAATACGACGCGACGCTGCTCGTCGATGTCGCCCACGACCTGGGCGCGATGGGGCCGGGCGGCAGGGGCTGCATTGGCGAGCAGGGCATGCTGGGCAAGGTGGACATCGTCATGGGCAGCTTCTCCAAGACGTTCGGGTCGAACGGAGGGTTCGTCAGCAGCAACTCGGCGGCCGTGAAGCAATACCTCAAGTACTACGGCTGCACGGCCACGTTCTCCAACGCGCTGTCGCCGGTGCAGGCCGCCACCGTCACCAAGGCATTCGACATCATCCAGTCCGAGGAGGGTCGGCAGCTTCGCGCGCAACTCATGCAGCGCATCGAGGAGATGCGCGCGGCATTGACCCACGTCGGCCTGCAGCACATGGGCAATCCGTCCCCCATCGTTCCAGTCCGTGTGGGCGACGAGGCCCTGGCGCGGCTCGTGAGCCGACGCCTGCCTGCGCTGGGGGTCATCGCCAATCTGGTCGAGTACCCGGCGGTTGCCAAGGGCGACGCCCGCCTGCGGCTGCAGATGATGCCCACGCACACCACCGAGAACGTGCAGGCGCTGGCCGCGCGGCTGCGCACGGCGATCGACCACGCGCAGGTCGAGTACGTGCGCCATCGCGCCGCGCTCGCCGATGTCGCCAGCCCCGCGGCCGGCAGGGCCAAGGCCGCGACAGAGGTGTGAAGGGGACGCAGGTGGCGCTCGCCGATCGCCTGATCCACGCGGTGGACTGGTTCATTCCAGTCGAGCTGCGCAAGAGCACCGCGACACTTTGGCGGGCCAGAATCTTCGTCATCAGCCATGTGCTGGGCCCTTTCAGCGGTGTCGCCATCCTGGGCTACCTCTACCACGTGCTCCCGGAGCATGACTGGGTCTTCTGGGTCATTTGCGTCCTGTGTACTTCGTTCTGGGCCTTGCCCCTCGCCCTCAAGCTGGCAGGCGATCTGTTCAGGCCCGCCCTCTACTCCTTCTGCACGCTGATCGGCGTCAGCGTCTTCGGGGCTTTTTTCTACGGCGGCGTCAGTTCCCCGTTCATGCCGTGGTTCCTGACGGCGCAGATGCTCGGGTTCTTCTATCTCAGCGGTCGGCCGCTTCTGGTACTGGGCATCATCGGCGCGAACCTGACGGCCTTTGCGGTCGCTTACTTCGTCAACGGCGCGTTTCCCGAGCGGGTGTCGCTCCACGACCTTTCCATCGTCGGGATGATTTCCGTCTGCATGGCCACGCTCTACAGCTCGATGATGGCGATCTACTATGCCTACGTCATGGTGGCGCACTCGGCACTGCAGGAAGAAATCAAGAACCACCTGGAAACCACCGCCAAGCTGCGCATCGCCAAGCACGAAGCCGAGCGCGCCAACGAGGCCAAGGCCGTCTTCCTGGCAAAGATGAGCCACCAGTTGCGAACCCCGCTGAATGCCATCATCGGCTACAGCGAAATCCTGCTGGAAGATGCCGAGGCGAGCGATCCGGTGGTGGACGTGGAGGAGTTGCGATCCATCAACCACGCGGGGCGCCACCTCTTGTCGCTGGTCTCGGACGTGCTGCGCATGCCCAAGTCCGATGCCGAAGGCGGCGACAGCGACGACATCGAAATCAAGCTTCAGCCCGTCGATCTGGACCGCTGCCTGGACGAGCTGTCCGCCACCTGCCGCACCCTGGTGGAGAACAACGGAAACCAATTGACCTGCGACAAGCCCAGTGTGCTGGGAACGATCCAGACCGACGAGATCCGGCTGCGGCAGATCCTGATCAACCTGCTGGGCAACGCCGGAAAATTCACCCGCAACGGCACGGTGGCGCTGCGCGCGTGGCGCGCAACCGATGGCGGGCGCGAACAGGTGTTCATTGCCGTGCAGGACACGGGGATCGGCATTTCTGCCGAGGCCATTCCGAAACTGTTCAAGGACTTCAACCAGCTCAATGCAGGCCAATATGCCGGGAGCGGGCTGGGCCTGGCCGTCAGCCAGAAGCTGGCGCACCTGCTGGGCGGCGATATCTCGGTCGAAAGCCAGTTGAACCGTGGATCGGAATTCACGCTCAGGCTGCCCATGGCCGCCGAAGCGGCATGACGCGCACCGCCCTCGAGAACAGGTGACTGCAATGGGACGCTGGATTGGAAACCTGAGGCCGCGAGTGAACGCGGCGGTGGACTGGTTCATACCCGCAGGGCTGAGGCATTCGCAGGACACCCTGCAGGGCGCGCGGATGTTCATGTTCAGCCATTTCTTCGGCCCGTTCCTGGGGAACACGGTCACGCTGTCGATGCTGTACCTGGGCGCCGAGGCCGACCTGTCCTGGTGGATCCTTTGCTTCGCCGTGTCGGGCTTCTGGGTCTATCCGATCCTGCTGCGGCTGACGGGCTGGTATCTGCCCCTGGCGCTGGTCTCGATCGAGGAACTCCTGTTCTGCATTTTCTGGGGCGCCTACCAGTATGGCGGCATGAATTCACCGATCCTGCCGTGGCTGGTCACCGTTCCGCTGCTGGCCTTCTTCTACCTGCCCGAGCGCTCGACCCGAATCATCGTCGCGATCCAGATCGTCGCCAACCTCGTGCTGTTCTACGGCGTGTTTGCCACGGCGGGCTTTCAGGAAACGGTGCGCTTCGACGGCATGGGCACCCTCGGCCTGGTATCGACCTTCTGCGCCAGCGTCTATGGCTCGATGATGGCGCTGTACTTCGCCAGCATCGTGTATTCGCAAGGTGAGCTTGAGCAGGAGATCCGGCTCCACAGAACGACCGAGCAGCAGTTGCGGGAAGCAACCGACCAGGCGCAGCGCGCGCTGTTGGCCAAGTCGGTGTTCCTCGCCAAGATGAGCCATGAGCTGAAGAACCCGCTCAACGCGATCATCGGCTACAGCGAACTCCTCATCGAAGAGGCCGGTGATGCGGACACGCAAAAGCGCAAGGACCTGGCATCCATCGAAGGCGCCGGCCACAGGCTGCTGGGGCTGATCGACAACCTCCTCGAACTCTCGAAGCTGGAAGCCGGCAGGGTGGAGGTGTATGCCCGGGAGATCGACTTCGCCGATTGGCTCAAGAAACTGGCCGCCCGCATCGGCCCGTGGATTACCGCCCACCAGAACGAATGGATCGTGCAGGTACACGATGCCGGGCGGATCGTCTGCGATACGCAGATATTGCAGCGCGTGCTGGAGGGCCTGGTGAGCAACGCCGCCAAGCACACGAAGAACGGTCGCGTCACGCTCTCGGCCAGCGTGCGTGACGCCACCTGGACCGTATCGATCGCGGACACCGGCGCCGGGATACCGCCGTCGCGGATGTCGAGCCTGTTCGAGACCTTCGGCAGCTCTGAAGACGAGACCGCGAGCCGGTACGGGGACGAGGCGGGGCTGGGGCTTCCGCTGGCCTACCGCTACTGCCAACTCATGGGCGGCCAGTTGTCCGTGCAAAGCGAGGTCGGCGTGGGTACCATGGTCACCGTCACCCTGCCTGTGCAGCCGCGCGGCGCAGTGGAGCCTGCGGGTGTATCCGCTTCGCCCCAACGCCCGCGCCCGATGCCGACGACACCTTAGGCGGCAACGATGAACCCGAACCACGCCAACCCGCAGCCCGGCACCGGGCCCCAGGCTCCCGCCGCTCCGCTGGAGGACAAGCCGCGCCTGCTGATCGTTGACGATGTCTTCGAGAACCGCGAGATACTGCGGCGGCGCTTCGAACGCCAGGGCTACCATGTGACCGAAGCCAGCGGTGGAATCGAAGCACTGGATACGCTGGAGCGCGCGGCATTCGACCTCGTTCTGCTGGACATGATGATGCCCGACCTCAGCGGGCTCGAAGTGCTGGCCCACATACGGGCCAGGCATTCCGCAGGCTCGCTGCCGGTGATCATGGTGACCGCCAAGACCCAGAGCGAGGACATCGTTGAAGCCTTGAAACGCGGCGCCAACGACTACATCACGAAGCCGGTCGATTTTTCCATCGCGCTGGCCCGCGTCGTCACGCAGATCGAAAGACGGCGCGCAGAAGTGAAGATCCACCAGATGAACGAGGAGCTTGCCCGGACCAACGAGGCGCTCGAGCGCCGGGTCGCGGACCGCACGAAGGATCTCGTACAGGTCAACCAGCAGCTGCGCAACGAGATCGAGCAGCGCGAGAGAACGCAGGCGACCATCACGCACCTGGCGCACCACGATGCGCTGACAGGTCTTGGCAACCGGCTGCTGTTCCACAAGGAGCTTGGCGATGCGCTGTCGCTCAGGCAAAGACATGGCGGCGATCTGGCCGTCCTGTTCATCGACCTGGACGGCTTCAAGGCCATCAACGACACCCTGGGGCATGCCACCGGGGACATGCTGCTCAAGCACCTCGCCGCCCGCTTGCGCAACACGCTGCGGGAAAGCGACAAGATCGGACGGCTGGGCGGCGATGAGTTCGCCATCATCCAGTTCAGGGTGGGGCAGCCGACCGAAGCCGTGGCGCTGGCCGAGCGCTTGATCCAGACCGTTCAAGCGCCTTTCGATATCGACGGGCAGAGGCTGGTCGTCGGCGCCAGCATCGGCATCGCGCTCGCGGGAGGCGACTACCAGGACAGCGCCCAATTGCTCAGGGCGGCCGACCTGGCGATGTACCGGGCCAAAACGGAGGGGCGCGGTCGCTTCCAGGTGTTCGAGTCCGACTTCGACCGGCAAGCCAAGGAGCGGCGCGAACTCGAAGTCGCCCTGCGCGCAGCCGTTGAGCAGGATGCGCTCGAAATTCATTACCAGCCCCTGGTCAACCTGCAGACCGGTCGCATCAGCGGCTTCGAGGCCCTGTCGCGCTGGCATGACCCGCAGCGCGGCCAGGTGCCGCCCAACGTCTTCATAGCGCTGGCGGAAGAGGTCGGGCTCATCGGCATCATCGGCGAGCGAATCCTCCAGCGCGCCTGCGCAGAGGCCGCGAACTGGCCGCCGGACACCACGGTCGCCGTGAACCTGTCCGCCGCGCAGTTCCAGAGCGGCGACCTGGTCGCCGTGGTGAAGAATGCCCTGGCCACCTCGGGGCTGGCGCCGGAACGGCTGGAGGTGGAGATCACCGAATCGATCTTTTTGCAGGGCAGCGAATCGAACCTCGAAATCCTCAGCCGACTCGGTGCGCTCGGCGTCAAGATCTCGATGGACGACTTCGGCACGGGTTACTCGAGCCTGAGCTACCTGCGCAGCTTTCCGTTCCACAAGATCAAGATCGACCGGTCCTTCATCGGCGACCTGCCGGAAGGGCAAAGCAGCGTTGCCATCGTGCGGGCCGTTTGCGGGCTGGCGCGCAGCTTCGGCGCATCGACCACCGCCGAAGGCGTCGAGACCGATGGCCAGCTCACATCCATCCGCGCCGAGGGATGCACCGAGGTGCAGGGCTATATCTTCAGCAAGCCGGTTCCGGCCGACCAGATTCCCGCGCTGCTGGCGCTGCCGCCGCGCCCGTCGGAATAGTTCGCGCATTCGGCGATGACCGGGTGGTGTCCATCGCCCTCAATCCAGCAACAGCGCCACGACCGCTGAGAAGCTCAAAAAAGCCAGCGCCGTCGAGACCAGGATGATGCGCGCCACGCGCCCGTTGTGGGCGCCGAACTTCTCGGCCAGCAGTGAGACGTTGCTGGCGCTGGGCAGCGCGGCCAGCAGCACCAGCGCGGTCAGCGCGAACGGCGTGAGCGGCACGCCCAGCGCGATGGCCGCCGTGCCCGCGGCCCACACCAGCAGCGGGTGCGCAGTGAGCTTGGCCAGGGCCAGGGGCACGTAGTCGATTGCAGGCACGCGCTCGTGCTCATTCATCTGCGACCGGGCCAGCACCGCGCCGATGGTGAACAAGGCCACGGGCGAGGCCGCGTCGGCCAGCATGGCGATGGTCTTGTCCACCGGGCCGGGCAGCCGCCACTGCAGCGCCGACGCCAAGGCACCCAGCGCAATCGCCCAGGGCATGGGGTTGGCCGCCACGCCCCGCAACGCCTGGCGCAGCGCCACACCCACGCCGTGCGTGCCCGCGCCATCGAGCCGCGACAGCGCAATGCACAGCGAGCTGGTGACCACCATGTCCACCACGAGGGTCACGATGGCCGGGCCCGCCGCCTGCGCGCCCAGCAGGGCCACCAGCAGCGGCACGCCCATGAAGCCGGTGTTGGGGAACGCGGCGACCAGCGCGCCGAAGGCCGCGTCGTTCCAGCCGATGCGCGTGCTGCGCGTGAGCGCCACCACGATGCCCACCATGGCCAGCGCGCACACCAGATAGACGCCCGCCACGGCGGGGTCGAGCAGCTGGGCGATGGGCGTACTTGCGCCGAAGCGGTACAGCATGCATGGCAGCGCGAAATACAGCACGAAAGCATTCAGGCCCGGGATGGCCGCCTGGGGCAGCACGCCGCGCCACGCGGCCAGGTAGCCGCAGAGCACGAGGGCGAAGAAGGGGAAGGTGATGAGCAGGACGGAGAGCACGGGCGGCATTGTCGCAGCGGCTCGTTATCATCGACCGCTTTACGTTTTCACCCCCCATGTCCGGCCTCAATCTCGCCCAGCTCCAAGCCGTCCACTACACCGACGGCGCCTGCCTGGTGCTGGCCGGCGCGGGCTCGGGCAAGACGCGGGTGATCACGCACAAGATCGCGCACATGATCGAGAAGGGCCTGGCGCCCCAGCGCATCGCCGCCATCACCTTCACCAACAAGGCCGCCGCCGAGATGCGCGAGCGCGCCAGGGGCCTGATCGGTCGCGCGGCCAAGGACGTGATGGTGTGTACCTTCCACGCCCTGGGCGTGCGCATGGTGCGCGAGGACGGGCACGTGCTGGGCTTGAAGCCCCAGTTCAGCATCCTCGACGCGGACGACGTGGCGGGCATCCTGAAGGACGCGGCGGGCGGCACCACCGACCTGGCCACCGCCCGCCAGTGGCAGTGGACCATCAGCAAGTGGAAGAACATGGGCCTGAACGCCCAACAGGCGCTGGCCCAGGCGGCAGACGACCACGAGCGCAGCATCGCCGTCGTCATGGCGCGCTACGAGGAACGGCTGGCGGCCTACCAGAGCGTGGATTTCGACGACCTGATCGGCATGCCGCTCAAGCTGCTGCGCGACCACCCCGAGGTGCGCGCCAAGTGGCAGGCGGCCCTCGCCCACGTGCTGGTCGATGAATACCAGGACACGAACGCCACGCAGTACGAATTGCTGAAGCTGCTGGTGGGCAGCAGAGGCCATTTCACCGCCGTGGGCGACGACGACCAGAGCATCTACGGCTGGCGCGGCGCCACGCTGGACAACCTGCGCAAGCTGCCCGAGGACTTCCCCAATCTGCGCGTCATCAAGCTGGAGCAGAACTACCGCTCCACCAGCGCCATCCTGCGCGCGGCCAACAACGTCATCGGGCCCAACCCCAAGCTCTTCCCCAAGACCTTGTTCAGCGAACTCGGCGAGGGCGAGCCCGTGCGCGTGCTGGACTGCGACACCGAGGAGCACGAGGCCGAGCGCGCCGTGGCCCGCATCCAGGGCCTGCGCGCGGCCGCCAACCCGCCGCCGGACTGGAAGAGCTTCGCCATCCTGTACCGCGCCAACCACCAGGCCAAGCCGTTCGAGAAAGCCTTGCGCCGCGCCAACATCCCCTACAAGGTCTCGGGCGGCACGAGCTTTTTCGACCGCGCGGAGATCAAGGACCTGTGCGCCTGGTTCCGCCTGTGGATCAACAACGACGACGACCCGGCCTTCCTGCGCGCCATCGCCAACCCGAAGCGCGGCATCGGCCACACCACGCTGGGGGCTTTGGGTGAATTCGCCACGCGGCACAAGCAGAGCATGTTCGGCGCGCTGTTCAACGGCATGCTGCCCGCCGCCGTGCCGAAGCGCGCGCTCGACGGCCTGCACGAGTTCGGCCGCACCATCAACGAGCTGGAACACCGCGCCCGGCACACGCACGGCGCCGAGGCGGCGCGCACCTTTTTGACCGACTGGCTGAAAGAGATCGGCTACGAGCAGCACCTGTACGACGGCGAGGACAACGAGAAGGTGGCCGCCGCCCGCTGGAGCAACGTGCTGGAGTTCTGCGACTGGATGGCCCAGCGCGCGGGCGGGCAGATCGACGACGCAGCAGGCGTGACTACCGCCACGGAAACCAAGAGCCTGCTCGAAGTCGCGCAGACCATCGCGCTGCTGTCCACCATCAGCGAGCGCGAGCAGGAACAGGACATGGTCACCCTCTCCACCCTGCACGCCAGCAAGGGCCTGGAATGGCCGCACGTGGTGCTGGTGGGCGTGACCGAGGGCATGCTGCCCTTCAAGCTCGACGACGACGAGGGCCGCCAGATCAAGGTGAGCGACGACACCCTGCAGCGCCTGCAGGAGGAGCGCCGCCTGATGTACGTGGGCATCACCCGCGCCCAGCGCACGCTGGCCGTCAGCTGGACCAAGAAGCGCAAGAAGGGCCGCGAGATGGTGGCCGCGCAGCCCAGCCGCTTCATCGCCGAGATGGCGCTGGACAAGGCCACCCTGCGCGAGGACCCGCGCGAAAAGCTCAAGGCCCTGCGGGCCGAATTCGCCGCCAAGGCCCTGGCGGCGCAGCAGGCGGCGGCATGATCCGTGCCACTACCAATTCAATAGCTACCCGCGCTTGATGGATAAGCGCTAGAGGCCATTTTGACCATGAAAAAATCACACCTTCTCGTTCTCTCCGCCCTGGCTGCCGGGGCCTCGGCCCACGCTGCCGACCCCGATGCCTGGCAACGCTGCGCAGCGCTGGGCGACGACAACCAGGCCCGCCTGGCCTGCTTTGACCAATGGGCCTCCGGGCAGCAGTCGGCGCAAGCCTGGCGCGCCCCCGCCGCCAGCGCCAAGGAGAGCGTGCCCCCGCCCGTGGACGCCACGCTGCCCGCCACCCGCATCATCGAGGTGGCCCGCACCGAGGGCTGCCGCGACCCGCAGTACAGCGAACTGTCGCGCTTCTGGGAGCTGGAGTCGGGCAGCGACTGCGGCACCTTCAGCTTCCGCAGCTACCGGCCCATCACCGTGTCCGTGGTGGCCAGCAGCAGCGTCAACCGCCAGCCCACGTCCGACGCGGCCGACCACTCGGCCACCGAGTCCACGCCCTACCGCCGCACCGAGAACCGCATACAGCTGTCGGTGCGCACCAAGGTCGCCCAGGGCCTGCTCACGCAGGGGCACCCCACGCTCAAGGACTCGGTGTGGTTCGGCTACACGCAGCAGTCGTACTGGCAGCTCTTCACGCCCGAGATCTCGCGCCCCTTCCGCGCCACCGACCACGAGCCGGAGGTGATGTACGTCTATCCCACCACGGCCAACCTGCCCTGGGGCTGGAAGTGGCGCTACAGCGGCATCGGCCTGGTACACCAGTCCAACGGCCAGAGCCTGCCCCTGTCGCGCAGCTGGAACCGCGTCTATCTGATGACCGGCATGGAGCTGGGCAACCGCTGGCGCGTCAACGCCCGCCTGTGGAAGCGCCTGCCCGAGGGCACGGACAGCGACGACAACCCCAACATCAGCGACTACATCGGGCGCGGCGAGCTGTCGGCGTTCTGGAACGTCAACCGGGACCACACCGTGGGCGCCACGCTGCGCAGCGCGCTGTCGAGCAGCGGCCGGGGCTCCGTGCGACTGGAGTGGCTGCAGACCCTGGGCTCGTCCAGCCTGCTGGGCGGCAAGAGCAACCTGCGCCTGCACACCGCGCTGTTCAGCGGCTACGGCGACAGCATGATCGACTACAACCGCAAGCGCACGGTGTTCAGCGTGGGCCTGAGCCTGGTGGACTTCTGAGCTAACAAGCCGTTACGCATTTGCCCTCAGGTTTCACGCCGATGCGCCGACGCGCGCCCACAATGCACGCGCACCGATAAGCGCGGCTTTTGGGCCCTTTTACCCGCCATTGCCCTATGGGTGCGCCCTCGAAAATGCCCAACAGTAGAGAGGAACACACCCATGGACATGCAATACCAGCTCAAGGCAGGCAGCTACTACCTGTACGACATGCGTGACGCCCCCAGCGCCGTGACGGGCGAGCGCCGGTTCAAGCTCAAGACCGACACCGTCGCCATTGCGTTCGACCTGCACACCGGCGAAGTCCACCAGCACGGCAGCCCCACGCGCATCCAGTCCTGGGCCAACAACACCCGCCGCCGCCTGCGCGCCGCCGGGGCGCAAGAGGCCGCCAACGACATCGTGGTCGTCTCCGGCCCGCTGCCGGTGGACGAGCTGAACAAGTGCCTGTGGATTCGCGGCTACTGCCGCCGCATGTTCACGCGGCTGGCGACGCTGCCGCACGGCAAGCTGCAGCGGCCTGCGGCAGATTCTTGGCGAAAAGCGGCCTGAGCGCTTATACAGCAAGCACAAGCAGCTATTTATTCGATAGCAAACGCGGGCCTGAACGGCCCGCGTTTTTTTGTCCCCGCACGCATCGCCCGGCACGCGCAGGGCATTTGGGACAATGCCCCCATGCTCCAATTCACGCTTCTCGCCACCGACCCCGACAGCCACGCCCGGCGCGGCGCACTCACGCTCAACCACGGCGTGGTGCAGACCCCCATCTTCATGCCCGTGGGCACCTACGGCACCGTCAAGGGCGTCATGCCGCGCAGCCTGCACGACATGGGCGCGCAGATCATCCTGGGCAACACCTTCCACCTGTGGATGCGCCCGGGGCTGGACGTGATGCACAGCTTCGGCGGGCTGCACGGCTTCGAGCAGTGGAACAAGCCCATCCTCACCGACTCGGGGGGCTTCCAGGTCTGGTCGCTGGGCGCCATGCGCAAGATCACCGAGGAGGGCGTGCATTTCGCCAGCCCCGTCAACGGCGACAAGCTCTTCATGTCGCCCGAGGTGAGCATGCAGATCCAGACCACGCTGAACAGCGACATCGTGATGCAGCTCGACGAATGCACACCCTACGAGACCCAGGGCCACCTCACCACCGAGGCCGAGGCGCGCAAGAGCATGGAGATGAGCCTGCGCTGGGCCCAGCGGTCGCAGGACGAGTTCCACCGCCTCGCCAACCCCAACGCCCTGTTCGGCATCGTGCAGGGCGGCATGTACGAGAACCTGCGCGCCGAGTCGCTGGAGCGGCTCGTCGAGATGGACTTCCCCGGCTACGCCGTCGGCGGCGTGAGCGTGGGCGAGCCCAAGGACGAGATGCTGCGCATCATGGCCCACACGCCGCACCGCCTGCCCGCCCACAAGCCGCGCTACCTGATGGGCGTGGGCACGCCCGAGGACCTGGTGCAGGGCGTGGCCGACGGCGTGGACATGTTCGACTGCGTGATGCCCACGCGCAATGCGCGCAACGGCACGATCTTCACGCGCCATGGCGACTTGAAAATCCGCAACGCGCGCCACAAGGCCGACCACCAGCCGCTGGACACCACCTGCACCTGCTACGCCTGCGCGGGCCCGTCCGGCGTGGCCTGGGACGCGGGCGGACGCGATGGTTTCAGCCGCGCCTACCTGCACCACCTGGACCGCTGCGGCGAGATGCTGGGCCCCATGCTGACCACGGTACACAACCTGCACTACTACCTGAACCTGATGCGCGAGGTGCGCGAGGCGCTGGACGCGGGCGCGTTCACCGCGTTCCGCGCGCGGTTCAAGGCCGACCGCGCGCGCGGCGTGTGAGCGCGGTCCGCGCCACCGGGGCCGACGCCCCGCCGCTGCGCCGCATCAGGGCGGCGGCGTGCGGCGCTCGAATTGGCTCACCATCAGCCTCAGCAGCTCCAGCACCGCAGGCGGCAGCATGCGGCCATGCCGCGACACCACGTGCGTGCGCCCCTGGTGCAGCAGCGGGTTCTTCATGGGCAGGCAGACGAAGGACTCGGCGCCCAGGCTGGACGGAAAGGCCAGCCGCGTGTTCAGCGCATAGCCCAGCCCCGCCGCCACGAACTGGCCGATGGCGTTGAACGAGCTGGTGGTCAGCGCCGCCTTCAGGCGCACGCCCTCGCTGACCTCGGCGGCCTCGATGTGCTGGCGCACGCCGAAGCTGCGGTGCAGCATCGCGCCCGGATAGGGCAGCAGGTCTTCCAGCGCCAGCGGCCCCTGCCTGCGGGCCAACGGGTGCGACGCCGCCACGATGGCCTCGATCGGCTGCGGGTGGGAATGGTGCGAGCGCAGCCGGTCGTCCTGCGGCGGCTGGAACAGCAGGCCGATGTGGGCGCGCTCCTCGACCACGCTGCGCACGATGTCGTCGCTGCTGGCCACCGCCAGGTCCACCGTGATGGCCGGGTGCGCCTGCATGAAGCTGCGCAGGCTGTGGCGCATGAGCCAGTCCACGAAGCCCTCGCCCGCCACGATGTCGATGTGGCCGCGCTCCACCTTCTCGATGCTCGCCATCTGCGCGAGCAGGTGGCGCTTCTGGCTGTTCTGGCGGCGCAGGTAGGCGGCCAGCAGCTCCCCCGCGTCGGTGGGCACCACGCCGCGCCCGCGCCGCTCCAGCAGCCGGGTGCCGCACTCTTTCTCCAGGATGCCGACGGCCCGGCTCAGCGCCGAAGGGTCCATGTCCAGCACCTCGGCGGCGCCGCGCACCGAGCCGCTTTCGAGCACCTGCATGAAGTACCGCAGGCGGCGGCTTTCGAGTTTGTCGTCCATCGGCGGGCCCTTCAAGCGTTGCATTCAATGCAACAAATATCCCAAATCTCGATCATTGATGCAATCCATTGGCCTGGAGAGACTTCATGGGCACCGCTTCGCCCCTCCACCAACGTCAAAGGACCACCCCATGAATCCCGCCGTGCCCGCCACCGCCGCCGTGACCGCCGCGCCCAGCGCCAGCGGCAAGCTGCGGCTGCTCGCCGTAACGATCGTCGTCGTTGCCCTGGCCGAACTGATCGGCCCCGCGAACTTCCAGGTCGGCCCCGGCAAGGTCGTGCTGCTGCCCATGCTGTGGGCGCTGCTGCTGGCCGCCGCCTGGGGCATTGCGCAGCGGCGCCTGCCGTCGGCGGTGCGCATCGACACCGGCCTGCAAGGGCTGGCGGGCGGCCTGTTGGACGCCGGGCTGCTGCTGTTCATCGTCAAGCTGGGCCTCACCGTGGGCGCGGCGCTGCCGATGGTGCGGCAGGCCGGCTGGGCCTTGTTCTTCCAGGAGTTCGGCCATGCCTTCGGCACGCTGGCGCTGGGCCTGCCGCTGGCGCTGCTGCTGGGCATCAAGCGCGAGGCCGTGGGCGCCACCTTCTCGGTGGGCCGCGAAGGCAACCTGGTCATCATCAGCGAGAAGTACGGCATGGCCTCGCCCGAGGGCCGGGGCGTGCTGGCCGAGTACATCACCGGCACCGTGCTCGGCGCGCTGTTCATCGCGGTGCTGGCGGGCTTCGTCGCCAGCCTGAACATCTTCGACCCGCGCTCGCTCGCCATGGGCGCGGGCGTGGGTTCGGGCAGCCTGATGGCCGCCGCGCTGGGGGCCATCACCGCGCAGGTGCCGCCCGAGCAGGTGAAGCAGATCACCGCCATCGCGGCCGCGTCCAACCTGCTGACTTCGGTGGTGGGCTTCTACTTCACGCTGTTCCTGTCGCTGCCCGCCTGCTCGTGGCTCTACGGCAAGCTGGAGCCGGTGCTGGGCCGCCTGACCCAGCGCGGCCGCGCGCCGGTGGCCGAGGCCGCTCCCGCCAACGCCAGCCAGGCCGTCGCCGCCCATGCGCTGTCGCTGGCCGACACGGTGCTGGCCTGGCTGGTCATGGTCGGCGGCGTGGTGATCGCCAACGCGCTGTCGTACAAGGTGCCGGTGCTGGAGTCGCTGGAAGGCATGGCCGTGGTGGTGGTGATCGTCGCGCTGGTGGAGGCGATCAAGCGCCTGCTGCCGCGCGTGCCGCTGGTGCTGGTGCTGTCGGTGGTGGCCACGGTCTTCGGCATCCCGGGCCTGCTGCCCTTCACCGACACCGTGCTCGCGCTCACGGGCAAGCTCAACTTCCTGGCCTTCACCACGCCGGTGCTGGCGCTGGCGGGCTTCTCGGTGGCCAAGGACCTGCCCCTGTTCCGCCAACTGGGCTGGCGTATCGTGGTGGTATCGCTCACCGCCACGGCGGGCACCTTCCTGGGCGCCACGCTGATCGCAGAATTCTTCCACTGACCCAATTTTTCTGGAGCGCACCACCATGTACCGCGACCCCGAGATTTCCGACGACATCCGCCAGAGCATGGTCGCCTGGCGCCGCGACATCCACGCCCACCCCGAGACGGCCTTCGAGGAGCACCGCACCGCCAACGTGGTGGCGCAGGCCCTCACGCTGATGGGCCTGCCTGTCCACCGAGGCCTGGCCGTGACCGGCGTGGTGGCCACGCTGCGCAACGGCGACGGCCCCAGCATCGCCCTGCGCGCCGACCTGGACGCGCTGAACATGCAGGAGCTGGGAGGCGGCAACAAGCCGCACATCTCCACCTGCCAGGGCAAGATGCACGGCTGCGGGCACGACGGCCACACCGCCATGCTGCTGGGCGCGGCGGCGCACCTGGCGCGCCACAAGCCGTTCAAGGGCACGGTGCATTTCGTCTTCCAGCCCGGCGAGGAGAACGAGGGCGGCGGCCGCGTGATGGTGGACGAGGGCCTGTTCGAGCAGTTCCCCGCCGACGCGGTCTATGGCATGCACAACTTCCCCGGCATGCCGCGCGGGCAGTTCGGCATCCGCGTGGGCACCATGACGGCGTACCTGGACACCTTCGAGATCACCGTCACCGGCAAGGGCAGCCACGGCGCCATGCCCGAGACCGGCATCGACTCCATCGTGGTCGCCTCGCAGCTCGTCAACGCGCTGCAGACCATCGTGAGCCGCCGCACCGGCGCCACGCAGTCGGCCGTGGTCAGCGTGACGCAGATCCATGGCGGCGACACCTGGAACGTGATCCCCGAGACGGTGGTGCTGCGCGGCACGGTGCGCACGCTGGACGCGGCCATCCAGGACAAGACCGAGGCCGCCATGCGCCAGATCTGCGAGGGTGTGGGCCAGACGCACGGCGCCCGGGTCGAGCTGAACTACATGCGCGGCTACCCCGGCGTGGTCAACACGCCCGCCGAGACCGCCGCCGCCGTGGCCGCCGCCGCCAGCCTGGTGGGCGAGGCGCAGGTACACACCGACATCCCGCCCGCCATGGGCTCGGAGGACTTCGCCTTCATGCTGCAAAAGCGCCCCGGCGCCTACATCGCCATCGGCGCGGGCGAGGGCGACAACGACCCGCCGGTACACAACCCCTACTACGACTTCAACGACAACATCCTGCCGCTGGGCGCCGCCTACTGGGTGGCCCTGGTCCAGCAGCAGCTGCC
This sequence comes from Acidovorax sp., assembly GCF_047607405.1. Lineage (GTDB taxonomy): Bacteria > Pseudomonadota > Gammaproteobacteria > Burkholderiales > Burkholderiaceae_C > Acidovorax. The sequence goes on from NZ_JASGDA010000001.1 coordinate 24,618, forward strand.
CGCCGACTGACCTGCCAACGCATGCTCTCCGCCTTCGACATCTTCAAGATCGGCATCGGCCCGTCCAGCTCGCACACCGTGGGCCCCATGCGCGCCGCGCAGCAGTTCGCCAGCGCGCTGGAGCAGGGCGGCCTGCTGGAACGCACCGCGCGCGTACACACCGATCTGTTCGGGTCCTTGGGCGCCACCGGCCACGGCCACGCCACCGACCAGGGCGTGATCCTGGGCCTGATGGGCGACGCGCCGGACACCGTGGACCCGGCCACCGTGCAGCCGCGCCTGGCCCTGCTTCGCAAGACCGGGCAACTGGCGCTGCTGGGCCGCCACGCCATCGTCTTTGACCGCGTGCGCGACATCGTCTTCCTGGGCGGGCAGTCGCTGCCCGAACACCCCAACGCCATGCGCCTGACCGCCTACGCGGCCGACGGCGCGGTGCTCTCGGCGCGCAGCTATTTCTCGGTGGGCGGCGGCTTCGTGGTGGAAGGCGGCACGGCGCCGCCCGCCAGCGCCGTGCAGCGCAACTGGCCCTGGCCCTTCTCCTCGGGCGATGAACTGATGGCCCAGGCCCGCGCCAGCGGCCTGTCGGTGGCGGGCCTGATGCTCGCCAACGAATGCGCCTGGCGGCCCGAGGCCGAGGTGCGCGCGGGCCTGCTGCGCATCTGGCAGGTGATGCAGGATTGCGTGCAGCGCGGCTTTGGCATCGGCAACCCGCTGGCCGCCACGCCCCTGCCTGGCCCGCTGCACATGCGCCGCCGCGCGCCCGAGCTGCACCGCGAGCTGACGCAGGCGCAGCAGGGCGCTGCCGACCCGCTGGCCGCGATGGACTGGGTCAACGCCTTCGCCATGGCGGTGAACGAGGAGAACGCCGCAGGCGGCCGCGTGGTGACTGCGCCCACCAACGGCGCGGCGGGCGTGGTGCCTGCGGTGATGCACTACTACGCGCGCTTCGTGCCCGGCGCGAGCGACGAGCACATGGTGGACTTCCTGCTCACCGCCGCCGCCATCGGCATGCTCTACAAGGCCAACGCATCAATCTCGGGTGCCGAGGTGGGCTGCCAGGGCGAGGTGGGCGTGGCCTGCTCCATGGCGGCGGGCGCGCTGGCCGCCGTGCTGGGCGGCACGCCCGCGCAGGTGGAGAACGCCGCCGAGATCGGCATGGAGCACAACCTGGGCCTGACCTGCGACCCCGTGGGCGGCATGGTGCAGATCCCGTGCGTGGAGCGCAACGCCATGGGCGCGGTCAAGGCCATCAACGCCGCGCGCATGGCGCTGCGCGGCGACGGCAGCCACTACGTGTCGCTGGACACCGTGATCCGCACCATGAAGCAGACGGGCGAGGACATGAAGGCCATCTACAAGGAAACCTCGCTCGGCGGCCTCGCCGTCAACGTGGTGGAGTGCTGAACCCCGCCCTCTACTCCTGCGCCAGCTTGACGCCCGAGCCTGCGCCGCAGGCGTGGCAGAACCGCGCGAAGGCGCTCTTGCGCGTGCCGCAGGGCGCGCAGCGGTCGAACAGGCCGATGCCGCAGTGCGGGCAGAAGTCGATGGCCGCGTTCTTCAAGTCCACCGGGCGCTCGCAGCCCGGGCACACGCCCTTGGCCAGCCGCGCCAGGGCCACGTCGTAGCCCAGATCCTTGCGGCGCTCCTGGTCGGGCAGGGCCTCGGCCTGCTTCTGGCGCTCCAGGTAGCGGTTCAGGGCCACGATGGCGTAGCGCCCCACCAGCGCCGTGATGCCAATGCCCACCACGTAGCGCACATAGCCGCCGTAGCTGGGCAGGTAGGGCACCAGCTCCACGAAGAACGCGAACAGCGCGAAGAAGATGAAGCCCCACACGAAGGGCCAGTAGGTACTCTTGCGCTTCTTCACGAACAGCCAGCCCGCCACGGCCAAGAGCGGCAGCGTGAGCGCCAGGCGGTACAGAAAGACGCGCAGCTCGACCCTGCGGCGCTCGGCGTCGAGCTTCACGGTGCCGTCGGCTTCGAGCTGGTCCAGCCGCTCCTGCGCGGCGGCGGCGGCCTGGCGCGCGTCGAGCGCGGCCTGCTGCTGGGCCTCCACCGCCTGCTGGGTCTTGCGCTCGGCGCGCTTGAGCACGTCCAGCGCCTGGGTGCGGGCGATCACTTGCGGGTCCTGGTCGGCGCGCTGCGTGGCGCTGCGCGTGGCCAGCCAGTTGTTGAAGGTCTCGCGCGCGGACTGGCTCTCGCTGCGGGCCTTGCTGTGCTGCAACTGGGCCTGCTCCAGCGCTTCCTGGGCGTCCTGCTCTGCCTGGCGGGCCTGCTTGACTTCGGCGCGCAGCTTGTCGGCGGCGGGTTTGTCCAGGAAGTCATCGACGCGCAGCGGCGTCTCCACCTTGGGCAAGTCGCCCACGATGGTGCCGCCCAGCCCGATCAGGAAGCCCGCGAACACGAAGGCCACCAGCCACAGGCCGCGGCGAAACCATTTCTCGGACAGGCGCAGGGATTTGCTCATATTCGTTCCTTACTATTCTTTTGGTAGCTGCTTGCGCTTGATGGATAAGCGCTGGAGGCCATTTTGGCTTAATTTTTCAGCACCACCACAACCGGGGCCGACGCCATCTGCGTGCGCTGCAGTGAGCGGCCCGATCTTGAGCGCAGTCGGCTCGTAGCCCTTGAACTGCAGCCAGGCCTGCGCCTGCTCGCGCGAGCGCACGGTGACGGGCTCCATGGCCACGGGCAGCAGCGACAGGGCCATCGTTGAACAGGTAGCGCATGGTGCAGCGCCCCGCGCCGCCTGTCCGCGCCCAGGGTGCGCAGTGGCTGCGGGCCGGCTGCCCGGTATTGCCACGCGATACTTTGGCCCCGCCAGATCGGGCACCTGGGCGACATGCGGGCACCCGGCCATCTCCCACAATCGCAGGCTTGCAAGGAGACAACGCCATGACCCAACCCTTCGACCTCGTCGTGTACGGCGCCACCGGCTTCACGGGCCGCCTCGTCGTCGAGTACCTGCTGCAGCGCTACCCCGCAAGCAGCGGCGGCCCGCGCTGGGCCATGGGCGGGCGCAGCGCGGCCAAGCTGGCGACCGTGCGCGACGAGGTGGGCGCGCCCGCCGACACGCCGCTGGTGGTGGCCGACGCCAGCGACCCCGCCAGCCTGCGGGCGCTGATGGCGCAGACCCGCCTGGTGCTGACCACCGTGGGGCCGTACCAGCTCTACGGCAGCGAACTGGTGGCCGCCTGCGCGGCGGCGGGCGTGGACTACGTGGACCTGTGCGGCGAACCCGCCTGGATGCGCCAGATGATCGACGTACACGAGGCTGCGGCAAAGGCCAGCGGCGCGCGCATCGTGTTCTCGTGCGGGTTCGACTCCATTCCGTTCGACCTGGGCGTGTTCCTGCTGCAAAAGGAATTCCGCCACCGCTTCGGCCACCCGGCCAGCCGCGTGCGCGGGCGGGTGCGCCAGATGAAAGGCACGTTCTCGGGCGGCACCGCCGCGAGCCTCAAGGCCACGCTGGCAGCGGCTGCGGCCAACCCTGCGGTGCTGGATCTGCTGAAGAACCCCTTCTCGCTCACCCCCGGCTTCACGGGGCCGCGCCAGCCGCCGGGCAACAAGCCGATGCTGGACGAGGCGCTGGGCCTGTGGGTGGCGCCGTTCGTGATGGCGGCCATCAACACGCGCAACGTACACCGCTCCAACTTCTTGCTGCAGCACGCCTACGGCGCCGACTTCGTCTATGACGAGATGCTGGTCACCGGCGCGGGCGACAAGGGCGAGGCGCTGGCGAACGCCGTCGCCAGCGACAAGTCCCTGGGCGCGAGCGACGGCCCGAAGCCCGGCGAAGGCCCCTCGCGCGCGGAGCGCGAGGCGGGTTTCTACGACCTGCTGTTCGTGGGCCAGGACGACGCGGGCCGCAGCCTGCGCGTGGGCGTGCGGGGCGACCGCGACCCGGGCTACGGCTCCACGTCCAAGATGATCGCCGAGGCGGCGGTGTGCCTGCTGCAACAAAGCGCCGCCGCCACCCCCGGCGGCATCTGGACGCCCGCGCCCGCCATGGGCGACAGGCTGATCGACCGGCTGCAGGCCCATGCGGGACTGCGCTTTGCGGTCGAAGAGGCTTGATTTGCTATTGAATAAATAGCTGTTGGCGCTTGCTGCATAAGCGCCAGCGGCCATTTCCATTAAAAACTACCGCGCCAGCAGCATCTGCACCCGCTCGCGCAGCAGCGTGGGCTGCACCTCGCTGGGTGCCACGGGGTCGCCCACGTTCAACCCCACACGGCTGAACATGCCGCGGCGGAAGGGCCGCACCATGGCGTTGCCCTGCTCCACGCGGCTGAAGTACGAGCCCCACAGGTTGGTCAGCGCCATGGGGATCACCGGGGCCATCACGCCGTCGCCCTGGGCGCGGTCGATGATCTTCATGATGCCGCCCTTGAACGCCTGCAACTGCCCGTCGCGGGTGATGCCGCCCTCGGGGAAGATGGCGAGCAGGTCGCCGCCCCGCAGCACCTGCGCGGCGCGGGCAAACGCCGCGTCGTAGGTGGCAGGGTCTTCCTTGTAGGGCGCGATGGGGATGGCCTTTGCCAGCTTGAACAGCCAGCCCAGCACGGGTACGCGGAAGATGCGGTGGTCCATCACGAAGTAGATGGGCCGGGGGCTGGCGGCCATGAGCAGCACGGCATCGACGAAGCTCACGTGGTTGCACGCCAGGATGGCTGCGCCCGACGCGGGCAGGTTCTCGTCGCCCTGCACCTTGAAGCGATAGACGAAGCGCGACAGCACCCAGGCCACGAAGCGCAGCAGGTACTCGGGCACCAGCAGGAAGATGTAGAACGCCACCACCGCGTTGGCAATGCCAGTGAACAAAAAGATCTGCGGCACGGTAAAGCCCGCGCCCAGCAGCGCGCCCGCGATGAGGCTGCTGGCGATCATGAACAGCGCGTTCAGGATGTTGTTGGCCGCGATGATGCGCGCGCGGTGCGTGGGCTGGCTGCGCATCTGGATCAGCGCGTACATGGGCACGCTGTACAGGCCCGCGAACAGCGACAGCAGGAGCAGGTCGGTCATCACGCGCCAGTGCGCGCCCTGGGCGATGAAGGCGGCCACGTTCATGATCTCGGACGGCGGCAGGCCGCGCGACGCGAAGTACAGGTCGATGGAGAACACGCTCATGCCGATGGCGCCCAGCGGCACCAGGCCGATCTCGACGTGGCGGCGCGACAGCACCTCGCACAGCAGCGAGCCGATGCCGATGCCCACCGAGAACACCACCAGCAGCAGCGAGGCCACCTGCTCGTTGCCGTGCAGCACCTCCTTGGCCAGGCTGGGGAACTGGCTGAGGAACACCGCGCCGAAGAACCACATCCACGAGATGCCCAGCAGCGAGCGGAAGACCACGACGTTCTCGCGCGCGATCTTCAGGTTGCGCCATGTCTCGGTGATCGGGTTCCAGTTGATGACCAGCCCCGGGTCGGTGGCGGGCAGCGAGGGGATGTAGCCCGACACCACGCGCCCCGCCACCGCCAGCACCACGCAGGCAAAGCCCACATGGTGCGCGCCGATCTCGGGCACGGCGATGATGAGCCCGCCCGCCACGTTGCCCAGCAGGATGGCGACGAAGGTGCCCATCTCCACCATGCCGTTGCCGCCGGTCAGCTCGCGCTCGGTCAGCACCTGGGGCATGTAGGCGAACTTGACCGGGCCGAACAGCGTGGAGTGCAGCCCCATCAAGAAGGTGCAGCCCAGCAGCACGGGCACGCTCTGCGAGAAGAAGCCCCAGGCCGCGATGGCCATGATGGCCATCTCCAGCCGCTTGACGAACACGATCAGCGCGCGCTTGTCGTACTTGTCGGCCAGCTGCCCCGACGTGGCCGAGAACAGCAGAAACGGCAGGATGAACAGCGCCCCGATCACCAGCCCCGCCATCGCGGGCGGCAGCCACGACACGCCGATCTGGTACGTCACCATGACGGTGAAGGCGAACTTGAACAGGTTGTCGTTGGCCGCGCCGGAGAACTGCGTCCAGAAGAACGGCGCAAAGCGCCGCTGGCGCAGCAGGGCGAACTGGTTCGGGTCCTCGTGCAGTGCCGGGGTGGGTTCAGTGCGGTCCATGTGTCGTGCTCCAAATGCGGATAAGAGGGGTCGCGGCGCGGGCGCCATTGTGCCCACGGGCGCAGTATCGGCAACCGATGCGGCGACAGCCCGTCGGAAGTCGCACAGGTGGCCGCCCATGCACCTCGGGTATCGATAATCGATACCCATGAGCACCACCGCCGACCTCGTCGCCGCCTTGAAGAAGGAACTGAAGGCCGCGCACATGACCTATGCCGACCTTGCCCAGGCGCTGGGCATGGCCGAGTCCAGCGTCAAGCGCATGCTGGCCAAGGGCGACATGCCGCTGTCGCGCATCGACGCGATCTGCCGTGCGCTGGCGCTCGACTTCGCCGACCTGGCGCGGCGCGTGGCCGACAGCCAGCCGCTGCTCAAGGAGCTGAGCCTGGAGCAGGAAAAAGCCGTGCTGGCCGACAGGAAGCTGACCCTCATGGCAATCTGCGTGCTGAGCCAGTGGACGCTGGAGCAGGTCACGTCCACCTACCGGCTCACCGAGGCCGAGGGCGTCAAGTACCTCGCGCAGCTCGACCGCATCGGCATCATCGAGCTGCGCCCGCTCAACCGCTACCGCCTGAAGCTCGCCAAGACTTTCCGCTGGCGCCCGCACGGGCCGGTGATGAACTTCTTTCGCGAGCACGCGCTGCTGGACTACTTCGCGGGCGGCTTCGACGGCCCGGGCGAAGGGGTCTTGCTGGTCCACGGCACCATCAGCCGCGCCCTGGCGCCCGCCTTCATGGAACGCATGCAGCGCGTGGCGCAGGACTTCGCCCAGCAGCACCTGGCCGACCAGAAGCTGCCCCCGCACGAGCTGGAGGGCTACACCCTGCTGCTGGCGCTGCGCAGCTGGGAGTTCGAGGTGTTCACGCAGCTGCGGCGCTGACGTTGGCGCTGGCGCTGGCGCTGGCGCCTATCACGCGACACGAAACACAACTTCACAACACTTCGCAATTCGCCTACACCGCGTTGACGGCGCATGCGCACCATGAAGGCTCCGGTTCCGGCAGGAATCTTTTCACAGGAGAACATCACCATGGCCCGCAATGCACTCGCCACCGCCGTTTCCGTCGTCCTGCTGTCGCTCGGCGCCGCCACGGCGGCGCAGGCGCAGACCAGCGCCACCGTCGTCATCCAGGCCGGGCAGCCCCAGTACCAGCCCGCCGCCGCGCCCGTGCAGGTGCAGTACGGCCCGCCGCCCCCGCCGCGCCATGAAGCCGTGCCCCGCCCGCGCCGCGGCCAGGTCTGGGTGCCCGGCCACTGGGAATGGCGCGGCCACCGCCACGTGTGGGTGCGAGGCCACTGGGTGAAGGAACGCCCCGGCTACCGCTACCGCGAACCGCGCTGGGTGGAACACGGCGGTCGCTGGGAGATGCAACCGGGCGGCTGGGACCGCGACGGCGACGGCGTGCCCAACCGCTACGACAGCCGCCCGAACGACCCGACCCGCCGCTGACGGTCGCCATGGGCATCGGCGGCGCCCGCTGATGCTCATTATTTAATAGCTATAAGCGCCCGTCCAATAAGCGCTGGAGGCCAAAAACACCTCAAATTTCCGTACGTGGCGAACAGCTTCTTACAATGATCGCTGTCTCAACACCCAAGGGCACGCCGGTGCCCTTTGTATGGAAATAGCAATACTGTTCGCCCTCATCCTGCTCAACGGCCTTTTTGCCATGTCCGAGATCGCGCTGGTCACGGCGCGCAAGGCCCGGCTGCAGAGGCTGATCGATGAGGGCGATAGCGGCGCCGCCGCCGCCGTGAAGCTGGGCGAGGACCCCACGCGCTTTCTGTCCACCATCCAGATCGGGATCACCTCGATCGGCGTGCTCAACGGCATCGTGGGCGAGGCGGCGCTGGCCGCGCCGCTGGCGGGCTGGCTGGAGCGCCTGGGCATGCCGCAGCCGGTGGGCAGCTACGTGGCCACGGGGCTGGTGGTGGTGTTCATCACCTACTTCTCCATCGTGGTGGGCGAGCTGGTGCCCAAGCGCATCGGCCAGTCCTACCCCGAGACCTTCGCCCGCCTGGTGGCGCGGCCCATCAACCTGCTGGCGCTGGCGACCAAGCCCTTCGTGCTGCTGCTGTCCACCTCCACGCGCACGCTGCTGCGCATCCTGGGCGTGAAGGAGACCAGCGGCAGCCCCGTGACCGAGGAAGAGATCCACGCCATGCTGGTGGAGGGCACCACCGCCGGCGTGATCGAGTCGCACGAGCACACCATGGTGCGCAACGTGTTCCGCCTGGACGACCGGCAGATCGGCTCGCTGATGGTGCCGCGCGGCGACGTGGTGTGCCTGGACGTGGACGCGCCGTTCGAGCAGAACCTGGCGCGCATCGAGGAATCCGACCACGCCCGCTTTCCGGTGGTGCGCGGCGGCATGGACAACATCCTGGGCGTGATCAACGCGCGCCAGTGGCTGTCGCGCACGCTGCGCGACAGCGCCCACGGCCAATTGGCCGATCAGCCGCTGCAAACGGCGCTGTACGTGCCCGAGACGATCACGGGCATGGAGCTCTTGGACAACTTTCGGCTGCAGGACGTTCACATGGCCTTCGTCATCGACGAGTACGGCGAGGTGCAGGGCATCGTGACGCTGCAGGACCTGATCGAGGCGATCACCGGCGAGTTCCAGCCGCGCGACCCCGAAACGTCGTGGGCGCTGCAGCGCGAGGACGGGAGCTGGCTGCTGGACGGCCACATCCCCGTGCCCGAGCTCAAGGACCGCCTGCAGCTCGACGCCGTGCCCGAGGAGGAGCGCGGCCGCTACCACACCCTGAGCGGCATGGTGATGCTGCTCACGGGCCGCCTGCCGTCCGAGACGGACACGGTGCGCTGGGAAGGCTGGAAGTTCGAGGTGGTGGACATGGACGGCAAGACCATCGACAAGATTCTTGCCACGCGCCTTACCGAAGCGGAGTTGGCCGAGGAAGACCCCGCCGACTGACGGGGGCGAATCAGTCGTCGGCCACGAACACCGTCAGCACGCCGGTGTAGCCGTACAGGTGGCGGTGCGCGATCTCGCCGCCCGCGAAGAAGCCCGCCAGCGGCACGTCGCCCAGGGCGTGGCGCACGGTTTGCAGCTCGGCGCTGGGCCCGCCGAAGTGCGGCCCGCCCCGGCCCGAGCAGCTCACGTAGATGGCGCCGCAGATGCGCCGCTCGCGCTGCGCGGCGTCGGGGCTGCCGGATACCGTGGCTTCCAGCACTTCGGGCGCCAGCTCCTCGCGGATTTCGGCGCAGATGCGCACGAGGTCGGCGCGCGCCGCCGCCACGTTGCGCTGGCAGAACGCCAGGCGCATGCCCGCATTCACCCGGTCGGCCAGGGCCACGCCGCGCCGGGCGCCGTCCAGCCCCACGATGTGGCGCACGCGCACGTCGGTGCCGAAGTGGCCGGTGCGGCGCGCATCCAACGCCGCCTTGCCGTCGGCCAGGCCCGCCAGCGTGGCGCGCACCTTGCGCAGGGCGGGCTGCGGGTCGCCGTCGAGCGTGATGTCCAGCGTGTCCAGCAGCACGTCCAGCGCCGGTTCGCCGTCGAGCTGCAGCACCAGGTTGTCCTGCACGGCGGTGACCGTGTGCAGCGCGCCCACGGGCTGGCAGCCCTGCGTGACGCGCGACAGCAGCGCCACCCCGGCCCCGAAGGCCACGCCCGACAGGCCGCCGTCGAACACGCCCGTGGCATGGCCCTGCCCCGCGATGTTGCCGTTGCCGCCCACCGCGAACTGCACGCTGGCGCCCCGGCTGGCCGACAGTCCGCCGAAGAGGTAGCCTGAGCCGGTGCGCGCCGCCATCTCGGCGATCAGCTCCGCCAGCTCGGGCGTGTTGCCGTCCGCATGCACCAGCGCCGTGTGCGGGGCAAAGCCGCCGCCCGCGCGCAGGGGTGCCACGCCCGAGAACACGCGGTACTGATCGGGCGGCACGTCCAGCAGCAGCACGGACAGCGCGGGCTCGTCGAAGTACTCGGCGTTGTTGGCGGCCACGCCCACGCCGACGGTGCCGCTCCAGTCCGTCACCTCGGGCAGTTCGGCGCTCAGGTAGTCCAGCAGCGCGCGCGCCTCGCCCGCGTAGTGGTCGGTGATGTAGATGAGGCCCAGCGTGGGCGCGGCGGCGTAGGCGGGCAGCGCCATCTGGGCGCGCAGCTGGGCCAGCACCAGCGCGGCGGCCATGCGCCACTGCGGATGGGTGGCGTGGCCGCTAGGAAAGAGTTTCATGGGAGGCTCCGGCGCCGCCGCCGACAAGGCCGCGCGTCAGCGCGCCCGCTTGCGCGCTGCCGCCGTCGCCTTCTTGGCGGTCGCCGTCTTGCGGGCGGAGGCTGGCGCCTTGGCGCTTGCCGCGCGCTTGCCCTGGGCCGCGAGCTGGTTCGCCATGCCGGTGGCCGTCTTCAAAGCCCCTTTGGCCAGGCCCGTGGCCACGTTGCGGGTGGTGTCGATGGCGGTCTGCCGGGCAGCGTCCTTCATGGCGTTGGCGGCGATCTGCTGGAACTGGCTGGTGAGCGAGCCCCACCACTGCACCGGGTCCACCACTGCCGATTCGGCAGCGGCGGCGGCCTTGGCGGGCTTGCGGACTTTCCTGGCGGGGGCGGCCTTGGGAGCGGGAGCGGGTGCAGGGGCGGCCTCTGCGGCTGCCGGTCGGCCCGCCATGCGGGAGACGGCGCCAGCGGCGCCGCTCACGGTGTCGGCGGCCTTCTGCACGCCGCTCTTGAGGTTGTCGGCGGTCTTGAGCTTGAAGGCGTTGGCCACGTCGCCCATGCTGAAGTTCATGCCCTTGAGCGTGGCCAGCGTCATCTTCTGCACCTCCAGCGCCTGGATGGTGGCGGCCAGCGCGCGCGAGTTCTGCTCCAGCCAGAACTGCACGGCCTTGAGTTCGTCGATGCGCTTTTCCAGCTCTTCCACGCTGATGGTGGGCGCCACCCAGTTGGCGAGGCTGGGCAGCTGCGGAATGCTGCTGGTCGCGCCTTTGGCCAGGCTTTGCAGAAAGTCGAAGCCGGGGACGAATTTGCCGAAGCCGAAGTTGGTGGGTGTGTCGCTCATGGCCGCTCCGCGTGAGATGGGGTGGATCTGTGGTGCGCGCAGCTTACTCCAACGCCCGCCGGGGGCGGCCTACGGTTTTCCCGCCCTCAGTGCTTGTGGCCGTGGTCGTGCGCGGGGGCGGCTGCGCCAGGGGCCGCGGTGGCGACGGGCACGGTGAGGTTCAAGCGGCTCTCGGCCCCCTGCGCGTCCTGGAACACCAGGGTGATGGGCACGGTGCCGCCCTTTTGCAGCGGGGCCTTCAGGTCGAGCAGCATCAGGTGGTAGCCGCCGGGCTTGAGCTCCACCGCCTGGCCTGCGGGCAAGTCCAGCGCGGGGACGGCGCGCATCTTCATGATGTCGCCGTCCATCCTCATCTCGTGGACTTCGGTGGTGCCTGCTGCGGGCGACTCGGCGCGCACCAGGCGCGCGCCGTGGGGGGCCGTGAGGCGCATGAAAGCGCCCGTGCCCTTCTGGCCCTGCACGCTGGCACGGGCCCAGGCAGCCTCGGCCTTGACGGGGGCCTGCTGGGCGTGGGCGGCGGCGCTGGCGGCCAGGGCGGCAACGGTGAAGGCGGCGGCGCGGAGCAGTGTGCGCATGGTGGGGGTTCCTTTCAAAAATCGATCCATCAATGTTGGTGTGCGGCGGTGCCCGAGGGCAGTATCTCCAGCGCGACCGCCGGGGCCTTGAGCTTCTGGCCGGGCTGCTGCGGCACCTCCGTCCAGTCGTGGCGGCCCTCGGCGCAGACCTGGCGCACGGGCCAGTACACGGTGCCCGCCTGCGCGGGCATGGTGGCGACGAGCACGAACTCATCGTAGTGCGCGTCGGGCAGCATGTCGTCGGGTGTCCTGGCCGTCCATGTGATGCGCACCACGTCCTCGGTCACGCTGCGGCCATGGCTGGTGTAGGGCTGGGCGAGCTTGGCGCGCTGCACGTCCAGCGCCCAGCCGGGCTTGGGCATGGGGCGCGCGCCCTGCACGCCTGCGGGTATGTCCACGGCAATCTGCCGCGTGGGCGAGCCCGCGCAACCGTGGCCGATCTTGAAGCTGGCCTTGTAACTGCTGCCCGCCGGGGCCACCTGGTATTCCAGGCCGACATGCGCGGATGCAGGGTAAAAAATGCCTATAGCGCCCGTCAATAAAGCGCTGGCAGCTATGGTTTTGATAGTTTTGGGGTGCATGGTGCGTCCGTCTTTTCGTATGTCTGAAAAATACAAGCCAAATAGGCCGCCAGCGCTTGGACTTGAAACCGCCCTTTATGGACAAGCACTGGCAGCTATCTAAAAAGTAGCAAATCAGGAGAAGGCGGGCGGCCCACGTGGCGGCAGCGGCGCCGCCGTGCGCTCAGCGATGTGCGCGGCGGGAACGGGGTGCAGCGCGTGCGCCAGGGGGTGGGGCAGCGCCGCGTGGTCCAGCGGCGCGGGCGGCGGCGCGCCCCCATGGACGCACAGGGGACAGTCCAGCGTGTGGCCGGGCAGCTCCTGCGCGCCGTCGTCCGTCTTGACCAGCAGCTTGATGGCGCCCGAGCCCGAGCAGATCAGCTCCAGCGACTGCGGGCTGACCAGCGGCGAGGCCACGGCCACCCCCAGCGACAGCGCGAACCACGCCAGCACGAGGCGGGCGAGCCCGCGAAGGCGGCGGATGGCGTGCAGGGCGGTGGGCATGAGGGCGCCATTGTAGGTGCCGAGGGGGGAGCGCCGCCGCTGGGCTATCCTCGGCGCGCATGAGCTACACCTTCGCCTCCGCCACCATCCTGCTCCTGCTGATCACCGACCCGCTGGGCAACATCCCGATCTTCGCCAACGCCCTGCGCGGCGTGGCGCCCGAGCGCAGGGCCCGGGTGATCCTGCGCGAAGTGCTCATCGCCTTCGCGCTGCTGCTGGTGTTCTTGTTCTTCGGCGCGCAGTTCCTGCAGGTCATGAACCTGAGCGACCTGTCGCTGCAGCTCGCGGGCGCGGTCGTGCTGTTCCTGATCGCGCTGCGCATGATCTTTCCGCCCAGCGCACCCGCCGAGGCCGCGCTGCCTGGCGAGCCGCTCATCGTGCCGCTGGCCATACCCGCGCTCGCGGGGCCGTCGGCCATGGCCACCGTGATGCTGCTGGTCGCCCAGGCGCCCGAGCGGCGCGTGGAGTGGGTGGCCGCGCTGTGTGTGACCATGGCGGTCTGCGCCGTGGTGCTGCTGCTGGCCGAGCGCATCCAGCGCCTGCTGGGCGAGCGCGCGGTCATGGCCTTCGAGCGGCTCATGGGGCTGATCCTGGTCGCCATCTCGGTGGAGATGCTGCTGCGCGGCATCAGGCAGCTCGCGCGGCAGCTGTAGCAGGCGTTCAGCGGCGCTGCAGCGCCACGGCCGCGCCCAGTGCGAACACCGAGTTGGGCACGCCCGCCCGCGCCATCAGCGGGCGCGGCCTCGGGCTCAGCCGGGGGCGCGTTGCGGCAGCGGGCCGCTCTGCCTCGGCAGCGGCTTGCGTCACGCCCTTTTCCAGCTGCTGGGCCACCAGGTCCTGCAGGCTCACCGACTGCAGGTAGTCCAGCACCCGCGCGTTGAAGCTGGTCCACAGCTCGCCCGTCATGGCTTCCACCTGCGCGGCCTGGCCGGGGCCCAGGTTTTGCAGGTCGTCGGCCTGGAGGTTTTCTACCGCCAGGATGATGTCGGCCACCGAGATCTGCTCCGCGCGCCGGGCCAGCGTGTAGCCGCCGCCGGGTCCGCGCGTGCTGTCCACCAGCCCCGCGCGGCGCAGCGCGCTGAACAGCTGCTCCAGGTACGACAGCGACGTGCCCTGGCGGGCGCTGATCGTGGACAGGGCCACCGGGCGCAGTTTCTGGCGCAGCGCCAGGTCGGTCATGGCCGATACCGCCAATCGTCCTCGGGTCGTGATTCGCATCGTTGCTACTCCTTGTGAACGTCGTTCGTCTGCCCATCCAGACCGTGCAATACCGCCACGGAATGGTCCCAGGCGTTCAATGTAGGAGCTTTGATACTTCGCGTATATTCGTTTTATTGATTCCAACACTGCGTTTTTTTCGAACTGTTGAGGACGCCATGAACTTCAAGCACCTGCGCTACTTCTGGACCGTCGCCAAGGCGGGGGGCGTGGTACGTGCCGGTGAGCAGCTGCACACCACGCCGCAGACGCTGTCCGGCCAGATCAAGCAACTGGAGGAATGGCTGGGCCACGACCTGTTCAGGAAGCGAGGGCGCGGGCTGGAGCTGACCAGCGAAGGGCGCGTGGCGCTGGGCTACGCGGAGCAGATCTTCGCGCTGGGCGACGAGCTGGAGAAAGCCGTGCGGCTGTCGCGCGGCCAGGCGAGGCCCCTGGAGTTCCGTGTGGGGGTGGCCGACGCCATCGCCAAGTCGGTGGCCTACCGCCTGCTGGAGCCCGCGCTGGGCATGCCGCAGCAGGTCCACATGACCTGCCAGGAGGGCAAGTTCCCCGAACTGATCGCGCAGCTCAGCCTGCACCGGCTGGACCTGGTGCTGGCCGACGAGCCCGTGTCCCGCAAGATCGGCGTGAAGGCGTTCAACCACCCGCTGGGGCACAGCGGCATGAGCTTTTGCTGCACGCCCGCGCTGCGCGCCCAATTGCAGGGCGACTTCCCCCACTGCCTGCAGGGCGCGCCCATGCTCATCCAGGGCCCCATGTCCTCGGTGCGCCAGCAGCTAGACCACTGGTTCAACAAGCACCAGTTGCAACCCCGTGTGGTCGGCGAGTTCGACGACAGCGCGCTCATGAACGCCTTTGGCCGCGAGGGCCGGGGCGTGTTCACCTCGCCCACGGTGCTGGACGGGGAGACCTCGGCGCAGTTCGGCGTGGAAGTGATCGGCCGGTCCACCGAACTGGTCGAGGAGTTCTTCGCCATCTCGGTGGAGCGCCGCATCACCCACCCCTGCGTGGCCGCAATCACCCGGGCCGCCAAGGCGGACCTGTTCGCCGCCTAGGGCGTGTCATCCCTGAATTCACCCACGCGCTGGCCCCGCAATGCGGATGGATGCGCGAAGCGGGGTGCAGCCCATGGTCAATCCATGGGCAAGCCACGCGACAAAGCAGATGCCGTATTGCGGGGCCTGGCTGGCTTTCACGTGGGCGAATTCAGGGATGACACGCCCTAAGATCCAAAAACAAAAACGCCCACTGAAGAGTGGGCGTTTTGCAACTGTTTTGGTTGCGCGAGAAGGATTTGAACCTCCGACCTTTGGGTTATGAGCCCAACGAGCTACCAGACTGCTCCATCGCGCGGTAAGACAGAAATTATAACCTATTTTTTAGGCTGCTGCGGAATCTTTGGACTCCGTTGCTTCGGCAGCGCGGTCCACGAGTTCCACATAGGCCATGGGCGCGTTGTCGCCCACGCGGTAACCCATCTTCAGGATGCGGGTGTAGCCACCGGGACGGGCCTTGAAGCGCGGACCCAGTTCGTTGAACAGCTTGGTCACGCTGTCGCGGTCGCGCAGGCGGTTGAAGGCCAGGCGGCGGTTCGCCACGGAGTCTTCCTTGGCCAGGGTGATCATGGGTTCGATCACGCGGCGCAGTTCCTTCGCCTTGGGAACGGTGGTCTTGATGGCCTCGTGCTCGATGAGCGAGTTCATCATGTTCTGCAGCATCGCAAGGCGGTGCGAGCTGGTGCGGTTGAGTTTGCGGAGGCCGTGTCCGTGGCGCATGGTGCTTTTTCCTTTGATTTAATTAAAACGGGCAGCCGTATCAGGTACTGCCCGCGGCACTGCTCCCACTGAAGGGAGCCAAAAATTATAGCGATTAACGCTTGTCCAGGCCAGCAGGCGGCCAGTTTTCGAGCTTCATGCCCAGCGTGAGGCCCCGCGAGGCGAGCACTTCCTTGATTTCGTTGAGCGACTTGCGGCCCAGGTTCGGGGTCTTGAGCAGCTCGTTCTCGGTGCGCTGGATCAGGTCGCCGATGTAGTAGATGTTCTCGGCCTTCAGGCAGTTGGCCGAACGCACGGTCAGCTCCAGCTCGTCCACGGGGCGCAGCAGGATGGGGTCGAACGTGGCGTTGCCGCGCGGGCCGGCGGGCGCATCGAAAGCAGCCAACTCGCCGCCTTCCAGTTGCGCGAACACGGCCAGTTGTTCCACCAGGATCTTGGCCGAGGCGCGCACGGCGTCCTCAGCGGTGATGGCGCCGTTGGTCTCGATCTCGACGACCAGCTTGTCCAGGTCGGTGCGCTGCTCCACGCGGGCGCTTTCGACCGTGTAGCTCACGCGCTTGACGGGCGAGAACGATGCGTCGAGCACGATGCGACCGATCGACTTGGTGGACTCGTCGGCATAGCGGCGCAGGTTGCCGGGCACGTAGCCGCGGCCCTTTTCCACCTTGATCTGCATGTCCAGCTTGCCGCCCTGCGACAGGTTGGCGATCACGTGGTCGGGGTTCACGATCTCCACGTCGTGGGGCGTCTGGATGTCACGCGCCGTGACGACGCCTTCGCCGTCCTTGCGCAAGGAGAGCGTGACTTCGTCGCGGTTGTGCAGCTTGAAGACCACACCCTTGAGGTTCAGAAGGATGTTGACCACGTCCTCTTGCACACCGTCAATGGACGAGTACTCGTGCAGAACACCCGCGATGGTGACTTCCGTCGCTGCGTAACCCACCATGGACGAGAGCAGAACGCGGCGGATGGCGTTGCCCAGCGTGTGGCCGTAGCCACGCTCGAACGGCTCCAGCGCGACCTTGGCACGGTTGTGGCCAAGCTGCTCGACATTGATCGCCTTGGGTTTCAGCAAATTGGTTTGCATGCAGACTTCCTCTCAATGCCCCCAGCTCGTTACACCGGTAAGGCTGGTGAAGCGCCTAAACCGCGATGCCTCGCGGTTCAGGGACGGTTTTCTTGAACTACCTAATTAGCGCGAATACAACTCAACGATCAGCGATTCGTTGATGTCGGCGCCGAACTCATCACGGTCGGGCACCTTCTTGAACACGCCTTCGGCCTTGTCGGCGTTGACTTCAACCCATGCAGGCATGCCAACCTGGGCTGCCAGTTGCAGGGCTTCGACCACGCGGTTCTGCTTCTTGGACTTTTCACGCACGGCCACAACGTCGCCGACCTTCACCAGGTAGGAAGGGATGTTCACGGACTGACCGTTCACCGTGATCGCCTTGTGGGACACCAGCTGGCGCGCCTCGGCGCGCGTAGAGCCGAAGCCCATGCGATAGACCACGTTATCCAGGCGGGACTCCAGCAGGAACAGCAGGTTGGCGCCGGTGTTGCCCTTCTTGCCTTCGGCGGCTTCGAAGTAGCGGCGGAACTGCTTTTCCAGCACGCCGTACATGCGCTTGACCTTCTGCTTTTCGCGCAGTTGCAGACCGTAGTCGGACGTGCGGGCGCCAGAGGTGCGACCGTGCTGGCCGGGCTTGGAGTCGAACTTGGACTTGTCGGCGATCGAGCGGCGCGCGCTCTTGAGGAACAGGTCCGTGCCTTCACGGCGGGAGAGTTTGGCCTTGGGGCCGAGGTAACGTGCCACTTGAGCTTCCTTTATGTCATCTACCGCAAACCATTGCGGGAGCCGCCTGAGGCGCTTGCGCGTTCACAGGCGGCGGTGGGCTTGGCGAAAATTAGATACGGCGGCGCTTCTGGGGGCGGCAGCCGTTGTGGGGCACCGGGGTCACATCGGAGATCGACGTGATGCGGATGCCCAGTGCGCCCAGTGCGCGCACCGAGGATTCACGACCCGGGCCGGGACCCTTGATTTCCACGTCCAGGTTCTTGATGCCCTGGTCGATGGCAGCGCGGCCAGCCACTTCCGATGCCACCTGGGCAGCGAACGGCGTGGACTTGCGCGAGCCCTTGAAACCCTGGCCACCCGACGAAGCCCACGACAGGGCATTGCCCTGGCGATCGGTGATCGTGATGATGGTGTTGTTGAACGAGGCGTGTACGTGGGCAATACCGTCCGAAACGTTCTTGCGGACCTTCTTGCGCACACGCTGGGCTGCGTTGTTGGCGGGAGACTTAGCCATGTTGATCTTCCAATCTCTTTACTTCTTCAGTGCAGCGGCACCCTTGCGCGGGCCCTTGCGGGTGCGTGCATTGGTACGGGTGCGCTGACCACGCATTGGCAGACCGCGGCGATGGCGGAAGCCACGATAGCAGCCGATGTCCATCAAACGCTTGATGTTCATCGTGGTTTCGCGGCGCAGGTCACCCTCGATGGTGAACTGTTCGATCTGCTCGCGAATCTTTTCCAGATCGCCATCCGTCAGGTCTTTGATCTTCTTGCTGTATGCGATGCCCGTTGCGTCGCAGATCTTGCGCGCGCGGGTGCGACCGATGCCATAGATGGCGGTCAAACCGATTTCCGCGTGCTTGTGCGGCGGAATGTTAATGCCAGCGATACGTGCCATATGCGTCCTCTAATACTTTCCAATCAACCTTGGCGCTGCTTGTGACGCAGATCCGTGCAGATCACGCGCACCACACCCTTGCGGCGGATGATCTTGCAGTTACGGCAGATTTTTTTGACCGAAGCCGAAACTCTCATTGCATTCTCCTAAAACTTTTCCATCCGTCCCGGGCTGCTTGCGCGGAACAACAATTCATCAACCACCCGTGCCGCCCTTGAAGTTGGCCTTCTTGAGCAGCGATTCGTACTGTTGCGACATCATGTAGTTCTGCACCTGGGCCATGAAGTCCATGGTCACCACCACGATGATCAGCAGCGAGGTTCCGCCAAAGTAGAACGGAACGTTGTACTTCAGGATCAGGAACTCGGGCAGCAGACACACGAAGGTGATGTACACCGCGCCTGCCAGCGTCAGCCGGACCAGGATCTTGTCGATGTAGCGGGCCGTCTGCTCACCCGGGCGGATGCCAGGAATGAACGCGCCGCTCTTCTTCAGGTTGTCTGCGGTCTCGCGGCTGTTGAACACCAATGCCGTGTAGAAGAAGCAGAAGAAGATGATGGCAGCCGCGTAGAACATCACGTAGATCGGCTGGCCGGGGGTCAGCGCGCCGGAGATGTCCTTCAACCAGCGCATGGATTCACCTGCGCTGAACCAGTTCACCACCGTGGCGGGCAGCAGGATGATCGACGAAGCGAAGATCGGCGGGATAACGCCAGCCATGTTCAGCTTCAGGGGCAGGTGCGACGACTGACCGCCATACACCTTGTTTCCCACCTGCCGACGGGCGTAGTTCACCAGGATCTTGCGCTGACCACGCTCCACGAACACCACGAAGTAAGTCACCAGACCCACCACGATGACGATGAAGATGGCTGCCAGAATGCTCATCGCACCCGTGCGCACCAATTCCAGCAAGCCGCCGATGGAGCTGGGCAGGCCCGCAGCGATACCCGCGAAGATCAGAATCGAAATCCCGTTGCCCAAACCACGCTCGGTGATCTGCTCGCCCAGCCACATCAGGAACATCGTGCCCGCCGTCAGGCTGACCACCGCCGTCATGCGGAAGCCGAAGCCCGGGCTCAGCACCAGGCCCGCGGAGCTTTCCAGCGCCACGGCAATGCCCAGCGACTGGAACAGGGCCAGGCCCAGCGTGCCGTAGCGGGTGTACTGCGTGATCTTGCGGCGACCGGCTTCGCCTTCCTTCTTCAACTGCTCGAAGGTGGGCACCACGTAGGTCATCAACTGCATGATGATCGATGCCGAGATGTACGGCATGATCCCCAGCGCAAAGACCGTGAAGCGCGACAGCGCGCCGCCCGAGAACATGTTGAACAGGTTCAGGATGCCGCCCTGCTGGCCGCTGAAGAGCTGCTGGAGCTGGGCTGGATCGATGCCGGGCACGGGGATGTGCGCCCCGATGCGGTACACGACCAGCGCGAGCAACAGAAAAACCAGGCGGCGGCGAAGATCGCCGAACTTGCCGGTCTTTGCAATTTGAGCTGCGCTAGTAGCCACGAATGCCTTCCTTAGCAATCACGCTCAGGCGACGCTGCCGCCAGCGGCTTCGATCGCTGCCTTGGCGCCAGCGGTGGCACCAATGCCGCTCAGCTTGACGGCCTTCGTCAGCGCGCCGCTCTTGATGACCTTGACCACCTTGGCCAGCTCGCCCACCAGGCCAGCCTGCTTGAGCGCCAGGACGTCCACTTCGGCCAGGCCGAGCTGGTCCAGCGCCGTCAGGGTGACTTCGGCGTTGTACTTGAGCAGGTGCGACTTGAAACCGCGCTTGGGCAGGCGGCGTTGCAGAGGCATTTGACCGCCTTCGAAACCCACCTTGTGGTAGCCGCCCGAACGCGACTTCTGGCCCTTGTGACCACGGCCAGCGGTCTTGCCCAGGCCGGAGCCGATACCACGGCCTACGCGGCGCTTGGCATGCTTGGCGCCGTCGGCGGGCTTGATGCTATTGAGTTCCATGATCTATCTCTCAGACGATTTTGACCAGGTAGCTGATCTTGTTAATCATGCCGCGCACTTCGGGCGTGTCCTTCAACTCGCTCACGCTGTTGAGCTTGCGCAGGCCCAGGCCACGAACGGTGGCGCGGTGCGATTCCTTGGTGCCGATCGGGCTGCGCACCAGTTGAATCTTGACGGTTTGTTGTGTAGTCATACCAGCTCCCATCAGGCGAAGATGTCTTCGACCGTTTTGCCGCGCTTGGCCGCCACCTGGGCGGGCGTGGTGGAGTTCACCAGCGCGTCGAACGTGGCGCGGACCATGTTGTAGGGGTTGGAGGAACCATGGCTCTTGGCAACGATGTCCGTTACGCCCAGCACTTCAAACACGGCGCGCATCGGGCCGCCGGCGATGATGCCCGTACCCTTGGGGGCCGGGGCCATCATCACCACGGCGGCGCCGTGGTGGCCCGTCACGTTGTGGTGGATGGTGCCGTTCTTCAAGGAGACCTTCACCATGTTGCGGCGGGCCTCTTCCATGGCCTTTTGCACAGCAGCGGGCACTTCCTTGGACTTACCCTTGCCCATGCCCACGCGGCCATCACCGTCGCCAACCACCGTCAGTGCGGCGAAACCGAGAATACGGCCACCCTTCACGACTTTGGTCACGCGGTTGACCGCGATCATTTTTTCGCGCAGACCGTCGTCACGACCTTCGTCTTGCACCTTGGGTTGAAATTTAGCCATTTTGTATTCCGCTCCGCTTAGAACTGCAGGCCGGCTTCACGGGCTGCGTCGGCCAGGGCCTTGACGCGACCGTGGTAGGCGAAGCCTGCGCGATCGAATGCAACCTTCTCGATACCGGCGGCCTTCGCCTTTTCAGCGATGCGCTTGCCGATGACCTGGGCTGCAGCGGCGTTGCCACCCTTGCCCGAGCCGCCGAGCGACTTGCGCACGTCGGCTTCCGCCGTGGAGGCACTGGCCAGCACCTTGCTGCCGTCGCCGGAAATCACGGTGGCGTAGATATGGAGGTTCGTGCGGTTCACGGTCAGACGCGCCACGCCTTGCTGTGCAATGCGGATGCGGGTCTGGCGCGCACGACGAAGACGCTGCTCTTTCTTGGTCAACATGTTGCAGCTCCTTATTTCTTCTTGGTCTCTTTGATCGTGATCTTTTCGTCCGCATAGCGGATGCCCTTGCCCTTGTAGGGCTCGGGCGGACGAACGGCACGGATCTCGGCAGCGATCTGCCCGACGCGCTGGCGGTCGGCACCCTTGATCACCACTTCCGTGGGTGTGGGGGTGGCCACCGTGATGCCTGCGGGCATGTCGATGTTGACCGGGTGCGAATAGCCCACGGCCAGGTTCAGCTTGGAACCGGAGGCGGCGGCCTTGTAGCCCACGCCGACCAGGCTGAGCTTCTTCTCGAAGCCCTTGCTGACGCCAACCACCATGTTGTTCACCAGTTGGCGGATCGTGCCGCTCATGGCATTGGCTTCGCGGGAGTCGTTGGCAGGCTCGAAGCTGAGCTTGCCGTCCTTGTTCGACACGGTCACCAGGGCGTTCTGCGCCAGCGACAGCGTGCCACCAGAGCCCTTGACGGAGATCTGGTCATCTTTCACGGACACATCCACGCCTGCGGGGATGGTCACGGGCATTTTTCCTACTCGGGACATTTCAGTTTTCTCCTCAATGCCGCGGGTTAGGCCACGTAGCAGAGCACTTCGCCACCGACACCGGTAGCGCGCGCCTTGCGGTCGGTCATCACACCCTTGGGGGTGGTGACGATGGCCACACCCAGTCCGTTCATGACCTGGGGAATGGAGTCGCGGCCTTTGTACACGCGCAGGCCGGGGCGGCTGACACGCTCGATGCGCTCGATCACGGGGCGGCCCGCGTAGTACTTCAGGGCGATTTCGAGTTCGGACTTGCCGGCCTCGGTCTTGACCTGGAAGCCGTCGATGTAGCCCTCATCCTTCAGCACCTGGGCGATGGCGACCTTCACCTTGGAGGAAGGCACCAGCACCGTGGCCTTGGAGACCATTTGTGCATTGCGGATGCGGGTCAGCAGGTCAGCGATGGGATCACTCATGCTCATGTTGTTCTCTCCTGCCTGCTTACCAGCTGGCCTTGGTGACACCAGGGATGTCGCCTGCGAAAGCCAGTTCGCGGATCTTGGCGCGGGCCAGACCGAATTGACGGAAGGTGCCACGCGGACGACCGGTGATTTCGCAACGGTTGCGCTGGCGCGTGGGGTTGGCGTTGCGCGGGAGCTTCTGCAGGCCCAGACGGGCGGCATCGCGCTCTTCGTCGCTGCGCTTGGCATCGCCAGCGATGGCCTTCAGTTCCGCATACTTGGCGGCGTACTTGGCTGCCAGTTTTTCGCGCTTCAGTTCGCGCTGGATCAAAGCTACTTTAGCCATGCTTCGCCTCAGTTCTTGAACGGGAAACGGAAACCAGCGAGAAGCGCCTTGGCTTCTTCGTCGGTCTTGGCCGTCGTGGTGATGCTGATGTTCAGGCCGCGCAGGGCATCGACCTTGTCGTACTCGATCTCAGGGAAAATGATCTGTTCCTTGACACCGATGTTGTAGTTGCCGCGGCCGTCGAAGGCGCGACCGGAGATACCACGGAAGTCACGCACACGGGGCAGGGCCACGGTAACGAAACGGTCGAGGAACTCATACATCTGCACGCCGCGCAGCGTGACCATGCAGCCGATGGCCTGGCCTTCGCGGATCTTGAAACCGGCGATGGCCTTCTTGGCCTTGGTGACGACGGGCTTCTGGCCTGCGATCTTGGTCAGGTCGGCCACGGCGTTGTCCATGACCTTCTTGTCCGACACGGCTTCGCTCACGCCCATGTTCAGCGTGATCTTGGTCAGACGGGGCACCTGCATGGGCGAGGTGTAGCCGAACTGCTTGGTCAGTTCGGGAGCGATCTTGTCGCGGTAGATTTCTTGGAGTCGTGCCATGTTTACCCCTTAGGCCGCCTTGATTTCGGCGCCGCTGGACTTGAACACGCGAACGCGCGTGCCGTCGGCCTGCAGCTTGATGCCCACGCGATCGGCCTTGCCGGTGGCGGCATTGAAGATGGCCACGTTGGACTGGTGGATCGGCATGGCCTTTTCCACGATGCCGCCGGTCGTACCCTTCATGGGGTTCGGCTTGGCGTGCTTCTTGACCAGGTTGATGCCTTCGATGATCAGGTGGGAGTCATCCTTGCGCAGCGTGACGGTGCCACGCTTGCCCTTGTCACGGCCGGTCAGCACGATGACTTCGTCGCCCTTGCGAATCTTGTTCATGGCGCGTCCTTAGAGAACTTCGGGAGCCAGGGACACGATCTTCATGAACTTCTCGGTACGCAGTTCGCGCGTCACGGGTCCGAAGATGCGGGTGCCGATGGGCTCCAGCTTTGCATTGAGCAACACGGCTGCGTTGCCATCGAATTTGACGAGCGAGCCGTCGCCACGGCGGATGCCCTTGGCGGTGCGGACCACCACTGCGCTGTAAACCTCGCCCTTCTTGACGCGGCCACGCGGAGCGGCTTCCTTGATGCTCACCTTGATGATGTCGCCAACGCTTGCATAGCGACGCTTCGAGCCACCCAGCACCTTGATGCACAGGACGGACTTGGCGCCGGTGTTGTCGGCAACCTCTAACCGAGATTCTGTCTGGATCATTTCAATATTCCCAACTTGTACCGGCAGGCAACGCGCCAACCAGTCAGTCTTGGGCCCGTCGTCCGCGCCGCAAACCATTTGCAGCGCTTCCCGTTGGGCAGAAACCTCGCGCTTTGAACGCGAAGCCCTCGATTATGGCAAAAGATATTTCGGGAGTCAAGCACCCGTCACGCCGGGACCTGCATGTACTGCCGGGCCAGGGCCACGAAGGCATCCAGTTGCGGGTCGGCGCCCAGTTCTTCGCGCAGGATTTGGGCAACGGCGGGCGCCAGTTCGGCCGCCTGGCGCGCATCCAGAAACAGCAGGCGGCAGCGGCGGGCCAGCACGTCTTCCACCGTGCGGGCGTATTCGTGGCGCGCCGCGAAGCGCACCATGGCGGTCGTCAGCCTGCCGCCCAGCTCCTCGTCGGCACCGGGCAGCGCCTGCAACGCCTCGGCCTCGCTGCCGTAGGAATGCAGGCCCTGCGGGTCGCTGATGCGGTGCCGCACGGGCCCGGCGGGCGTGCCCACCAGCAGCAGGTGGTTGGTGGCGCCTGCAGGCTTTTCGGCCAGCAAACCGGTGGTGAAGCATTTTTGCAACACATCCTCGGCCATGGCGCGGTAGGTGGTCCATTTGCCGCCCGTCACCGTGACCAGGCCGCTGCGGCTGGTGAGCACGGTGTGCTCGCGGCTCAGGCTCTTGGTGTTGTCGCCGTCGTCATCCTGGGGTTTGACCAGGGGGCGCAGGCCCACCCAGACGCTGCGGATGTCCTCGCGCTGCGGGGCGCGGGTGAGGTAGCGGGCGGATTCCTCCAGGATGAAGCGCACCTCTTCCCGGAAAGGCTCGGGCTCGCGCACGATGTCCTGGCGCGGGCTGTCGGTCGTGCCCAGGATGAGCTTGCCCAGCCACGGCACGGCGAACAGCACCCGACCATCCGCCGTCTTGGGCACCATGAGGGCGTGGTCGGAGGGCAGGAATTCGCGGTCCACGACGATGTGGACACCCTGGCTGGGCGCGACGATGGGCTTGACCGGGCGACCGATGGCCTCTCCGTCCATCTGGCGCAGGCCGTCCACCCAGACGCCGGTGGCGTTGACCACGGCGCGGGCGCGCACCGTGAACTGGCGGCCGCTGGCGGCGTCCTCGCAGACGAAGCCCGCGACCTTGCCACCTTCATGCACCAGCGCGCGGGCCGGGCAGTAGTTGACCACCAGGGCGCCCAGGCTGGCGGCGGTGCGCGCCAGGGCCAGCGCGAGCCGGGCGTCGTCGAACTGTCCGTCCCAGTACTTGACGCCGCCCTTGAGGCCCTGGGTGCGCACCGTCGGCAGGCAGGCCAGCGTGTGGTCGCGCCCCAGGAACTGCGTGGCGCCCAGGCCGGCCTTGCCCGCCAGGGCGTCGTAGGCCATGAGCCCGGCGCCATAGAACGGCGTTTCCCAGAAGCGGTACGACGGCATGACGAACGGCAGAGGCTGCGCCAGGTGCGGCGCGTTGTGCAGCAGCGTGGTGCGTTCGTGCAGCGCCTCGCGCACCAGCGCGATGTTGCCTTGGGCCAGGTAACGAACGCCGCCATGCACCAACTTGGTGGCGCGGGACGATGTGCCCTTGGCGAAATCATGCGAATCCACCAGGACCACGCTGAAGCCGCGCGCCGCCGCGTCCACCGCCACGCCGAGGCCCGTCGCGCCGCCACCGATCACGGCGAGGTCGTACTGACGCGGCTCGGCCAGGCGATTCAGAAGGTCGGCGCGGCGGGTAGGAAGGGGCGCAGCAGCAGGAGCGGTGGTCATGGGATGGAATTGTCCATGGACAGGGAGAAAAGATCGGGGTTTACCCTGAATTCTTGCGCAAAAAAGGCAGCCGGACGCCTTGTAAGCAGCGGCTGCCTGTCTTCTCGGTCACATGCCAGGATCAACGGACCTTGCCGTCCTTCCAGGCTTGCAGCAGCTTGTTGTAGTCGATGGTCTCGCCCTTGGGCTTTTCGTTGGCCAGCTTCTTCCAGGGGGCCTGCTTGTCGCTCAGCCACTTGTTGGGGTCGCCCTTGGGGTTGAGCTTGGGCGCGCAGTGGGCCATGCCGGCCCGCTCCAGGCGGCCCATGACCTGGTCCATCTCGTCGGCCAGCGTGTCCATGGCGCCCTGGGGCGTCTTTTCACCCGTGACGGCCTGGGCCACGTTCTTCCACCAGAGCTGGGCCAGCTTGGGGTAGTCGGGCACGTTGGTGCCGGTGGGCGACCAGGCGACGCGCGCCGGGCTGCGGTAGAACTCGACCAGGCCGCCGAGCTTGGGCGCGGCGTCGGTCATGGCCTTGGACTGGATGTCGCTCTCGCGGATCGGGGTCAGGCCCACCAGCGTCTTCTTGAGCGAGGTGGTCTTGGCCGTCACGAACTGCGCGTAGAGCCAGGCGGCAGCCGTCTTGTTGGCGTCATGGCCCTTGAAGAAGGACCACGAGCCCACGTCCTGGTAGCCGTTCTGCATGCCCTGCTTCCAGTACGGGCCGTTGGGGCCGGGGGCCATGCGCCACTTGGGCGTGCCGTCGGCGTTGACCACGGGCAGGCCGGGCTTGGTCATGTCTGCCGTGAAGGCGGTGTACCAGAAGATCTGCTGCGCGATCTGGCCCTGGGCGGGCACGGGGCCGGCTTCGCCGAAGGTCATGCCCATGGCTTCCTTGGGCGCGTACTTCTTCATCCAGTCCACGTATTTGGTGAGCGCATAGACGGCGGCGGGCGAGTTGGTGGCGCCGCCACGGGCCACGCTGGCACCCACGGGCGTGCATTTGTCGTCGGCCACGCGGATGCCCCATTCGTCGATGGGCAGGCCGTTGGGCGCGCCGATGTCGGCAGACCCCGCCATGGACAGCCACGCATCGGTGAAGCGCCAGCCCAGCGACGGGTCCTTCTTGCCGTAGTCCATGTGGCCGTAGATGGGCTTGCCGTCGATGGTCTTCACGTCGTTGGTGAAGAACTCGGCGATGTCCTCGTACGCGCTCCAGTTCAGCGGCACGCCCAGGTCGTAGCCGTACTTGGCCTTGAACTTGTCCTTCAGGTCCTTGCGCTCGAACAGGTCGGCGCGGAACCAGTACAGGTTGGCGAACTGCTGGTCCGGCAGCTGGTACAGCTTGCCGTCGGGCGCGGTGGTGAACTTGGTGCCGATGAAGTCCTTGATGTCGAGGCCGGGGTTGGTCCACTCCTTGCCGGCGCCTGCCATGTAGTCGGTCAGGTTCATCATCTTGCCGTAGCGGTAGTGCGTGCCGATCAGGTCGGAGTCGCTGATCCAGCCGTCGTAGATGGACTTGCCGGACTGCATGGACGTTTGCAGCTTCTCGACCACGTCGCCCTCTTGGATCAGGTCGTGCTTGACCTTGATGCCGGTGATTTCCTCGAACGCCTTGGCCAGCGTCTTGGACTCGTATTCGTGCGTGGTGATGGTTTCGGAGACGACCGAGATTTCCTTCACGCCCTTGCCCTGCAGCTTCTTGGCGGCGTCGATGAACCACTTCATCTCGGCCATCTGCTGGTCCTTGGATAACGTGGAAGGCTGGAACTCACTGTCGATCCACTTCTTGGCCTCGGCCTCGCCGGCCCAGGCGGCGTGCCCCATTGCCAGGGCCGCTGCGGCGAACGCGATCGCCTTGAACTGCATCTTCATTGCTGTCTCCTCTCAAAGTTCGAGACCCCCATTGGTGAATCGGCACCAGCCCAGGGGGGAACCAGGCCGGGCCTGTGACACTGACCATTTACTATCAAAACAATAGCTGCTTGCGCTTGTCCATCAAGCGCTAGAGGCCATTTTGACCCTTAACCCTTGCGCAACACCAGCGCCAGCACCAGCATGGACAGCACGAAGCTGAACCACACCGAGGGCTCGGCCGAGAGCGAGAACCACTGCACCATCTTCTCGCCCAGGCCCACCCAGGCGAGGTTGATGTAGGCCGCCGTCAGCAGGCCGATGAACAGGCGGTCGCCGCGCGTGGTGGCAATGGGCAAAAAGCCCTTGCGCTCCACGGTGGGCCACTTGAGCTCCCACACCGTCATGCCGATCAGCATGAGCACGATGCAGGTGAAGAAAACGGCGACCGGCGTCGTCCAGGCCATCCACTCGAACATCTGCGAATCTCCTCAAACCCGGCCCATCGCAAAGCCTTTTGCGATGTAGTGCCGCACGAACCAGATGACGATGGCGCCGGGCACGATGGTCAGTACCCCGGCGGCGGCGAGCGTGGCCCAGTCCATGCCGGATGCGCTGACGGTGCGCGTCATCGTCGCCACGATGGGCTTGGCGTTCACGCTGGTCAGCGTGCGGGCCAGCAGCAGTTCGACCCACGAGAACATGAAGCAGAAGAACGCCGCCACGCCCACGCCCGCCTTGATGAGTGGCAAAAAGATGGTGAGGAAGAAGCGCGGAAAGCTGTAGCCGTCGATGTAGGCCGTCTCGTCGATCTCGCGCGGGATGCCGCTCATGAAGCCTTCCAGAATCCACACCGCCAGCGGCACGTTGAACAGCAGGTGCGCCAGGGCGACTGCGATGTGCGTGTCCATCAGCCCCACGGTGGTGTAGAGCTGGAAGAACGGCAGCAGGAACACGGCGGGCGGCGTCATGCGGTTGGTCAGCAGCCAGAAGAACACGTGCTTGTCGCCCAGGAACTGGTAGCGGCTGAACGCATAGGCCGCGGGCAGCGCCACGGTGAGCGAGATCACGGTGTTGATGGCCACGTAGATCAGGCTGTTGATGTAGCCCGAGTACCAGCTCTCGTCGGTGAAGATGCGGTGATAGTTGTCCCAGGTGAAGTGCTGGGGCCACAGCGAGAAGCTCGCCAGGATCTCCTCGTTGGTCTTGAAGCTCATGTTGACCATCCAGTAGATGGGCAACACGGCGAAGACCAGGTACGCGACGAGGAACAGCGTGCGTTTCTGGAAGCGGCGCTCATTCATGGCCACCCTCCTTTTCTGCGGTGCCCACGCGCTGCATCCAGTTGTAGAGGATGAAGCACAGCAGCAGGATGATGAAGAAATAGATCAGCGAGAAGGCCGCCGCCGGCCCCAGGTCGAACTGGCCCACGGCCTTCTGCGTGAGGTACTGGCTGAGGAACGTGGTCGCGTTGCCCGGCCCGCCGCCCGTGAGCACGAAGGGCTCGGTGTAGATCATGAAGCTGTCCATGAAGCGCAGCAGCACGGCAATCATCAGCACGCCGCGCATCTTGGGCAGCTGGATGTAGCGGAACACGGCGAACTTGCTCGCGCCGTCGATGCGGGCGGCCTGGTAGTAGGCGTCCGGAATGCTGCGCAGCCCCGCAAAGGCCAGCAGCGCCACCAGCGGCGTCCAGTGCCACACGTCCATCAGCAGCACCGTCAGCCACGCCTGCGTGGCGTTGCCGGTGTAGCTGTAGTCGATGCCCAGCTCCTGCAGCGTGCGGCCCATCAGGCCGATGTCGGCACGGCCATAGATCTGCCAGATGGTGCCCACCACGTTCCACGGGATCAGCAGCGACAAGGCCACCACCACCAGCACGGCGGACGACTTCCAGCCCTGCGCGGGCATGGCGAGGGCCAGCAATATGCCCAGCGGAATCTCCACTGCCAGCACCGCCAGCGAGAAGCCGATCTGCCGCAGCAGCGCGGCGTGCAGCTCCTCGTCGCGCATCACCTGCGCGAACCACTCGGTGCCCACGAACACGCGGCGCTCGGGGCTGATGATGTCCTGCACCGAGTAGTTCACCACCGTCATCAGCGGCAGGATGGCCGAGAAGGCCACGCACAAAATGACCGGCAGGATCAGGAACCAGGCTTTCTGGTTCACCGGCTTGGTCGTGGTGCTCATGGCAGCAGCCCCTCGTTTTGGTAGAAGCAGGTGTGCTCGCCGAGCACCTGCAGCCAGACGGTGTCGCCCGGCGACGGCAGCCGCGTCTCGGGGCTGAAGCGCGCCTTGAGCGTGTGCGCGCCCACCTTGGCGGTCAGCATCAGGTAGGTGCCGATGTCCTGCACCTGGGCCACGGTGCAGGGCAGCGCACCGTCCTGCTGCGCGTCGGCCAGAGCCAGGTATTCGGGGCGCACACCGACTTTCAGTTCGCCATCCGGCAAGGCACGCGGCGTCCGCAGGCGGTGGCCCGCCACCGCGATGCCGCTGCCATCCACCTGCGCAGGCAAAAAGTTCATGCCCGGCGAGCCGATGAAGTGGCCCACGAAGGTGTGCTGGGGCCGCTCGAACAGCGCGTCGGCCGAGCCGACCTGCACAGCGCGGCCCCGCGTCATCACCACCACCTGCTCCGCAAAGGTGAGCGCCTCCACCTGATCGTGCGTGACATAGATCAGCGTGAGCTTCAGCTCATGGTGGATCTGCTTGAGCTTGCGCCGCAGCTGCCATTTGAGGTGCGGGTCGATCACCGTGAGCGGCTCGTCGAACAGCACGGCCGCCACGTCGGCGCGCACCAGCCCCCGGCCCAGCGAGATCTTCTGCTTGGCGTCGGCAGAGAGCCCCGCCGCGCGCTGGTTGAGCTGCCCGCTCATCTCCAGCATCTCGGCGATCTGGCCCACGCGCTCTTTGATCTGCGCCTCGGGCACCTTGCGGTTCTGGAGCGGGAAGGCCAGGTTCTCGGCCACCGTCATGGTGTCGTAGATGACGGGGAACTGGAACACCTGGGCGATGTTGCGCTCCTGCGGCGTGGCGCGCGTCACGTCGCGGCCGTCGAACAGCACCTTGCCGTGCGAGGGCACGAGCAGGCCCGACATGATGTTGAGCATGGTCGTCTTGCCGCAGCCCGAGGGGCCGAGCAGCGCATACGCGCCGCCGTCCTCGAACTCCATCGTGAGCGGCAGCAGCGCGTAGTCGCTGTCCTGCTGCGGGTGGGGCTTGTACGAATGCGCCAGGTCCAGACTGATGCGAGCCATCTCAGCGCCCCCCTTGGCGCGCGGGCGCCCATGCCAGGCGGCCATCGGCGCCAAAAACGTAGATTTGCGCCGGGTCCAGGTGCAGCGTGATGTGCGCGCCCAGCTCGAAGTAATGCACGCCCGTCAATTGGGCCACCAGCTCGCCCCAGGGCGTGGCGGCATGTACGAAGGTGTCGGAGCCGGAGATTTCCGCCAGCTCCACCACGCCCGCCACGTTCACATCGCCGGGGCGGGCCTGCTCGCGCAGCGCGCTGGCGCGCACGCCCACCGTCAGACCGTCCGCCGCCAGGCCCTGCGGCAGCGCCGCTGCCAGCTCCACACCGCCTTGCAGGCGCACGCCCTGGCTGGTGGCCATGGCAGGAATCAGGTTCATCGGCGGGTCGGAAAAGGCCCGCGCCACCCGCAGCGAATTGGGCGTGTGGAACACCTCTGCCGTGGGGCCGTACTGCAGCAACTGGCCTTCATCCAGCACGGCGGTGTAGCCGCCCAGCAGCAGGGCCTCGCCCGGCTCGGTGGTGGCATAGACCACGGTGGACTGGCCTGCGGCAAAAAGCTGCGACAGCTCCTCGCGCAGCTCCTCGCGCAGCTTGTAGTCCAGGTTGACCAGGGGCTCGTCCAGCAGCATCAGCGGCGCGCCCTTGGCCAGGGCGCGGGCCAGCGCCACGCGCTGCTGCTGGCCGCCCGACAGTTCCGCCGGATAGCGGTCCAGGAACATCTCGATGTGCAGGCGGCCCGCCAGCTCGCGCACGCGGGCGTCGATGTTCTTCTCGCCGCGCAATTTGAGGGGCGAGGCGATGTTGTCCGCCACCTTCATCGACGGGTAGTTGATGAACTGCTGATACACCATGGCCACGTTGCGCTCGCGCACGGGCATGCCGGTCACGTCCGCGCCGTCCACCGTCACGCGGCCCGCCGTGGGCGCATCCAGCCCGGCCATGATGCGCATCAGGCTGGTCTTGCCCGCCTGCGTGGCGCCCAGCAGCACCGTCACGGCGCCGCTGTGCAGCGCCAGGCCCATGTCGTACAGCCATGTCTGCGCCCCCACCCTCTTGCTGATGCCTTCCAATGCCAGTTGCATCGAAGCTGCCTTTCCTTTTCGGTTTTGCGCATTCTTGTTCTTTTTGGATCGCTTTCACTCCAGGTTTACCCTTATCAGGGTTCCTTTTCGTTCGCTTTAAAGTCAAACGTGTGAACACGAACCCACGACAACTCCTGCTGCTCGACGAGGTGCGCGCGCGCAAGTCCGCCACCGTGGAGCAGTTGGCCGAGACCCTGGGCGTGACGCTGCAGACCGTGCGCCGCGACGTGCAGCGGCTGGCCGAATCGGGTTTGCTCAAGCGGTTTCACGGCGGCGTGCGCGTGCCCAGCTCCACGGTGGAGAACATCGCCCACACCCAGCGCCAGGCGCTCAACGCCGAGGGCAAGGCGCGCATCGCCCGCGCCGTGGCGCAAGAGGTGCCCAACGGCTGCTCGCTGATCCTGAACATCGGCACCACCACCGAGGCCATCGCCCAGGCGCTGATGCACCACCGCGGCCTGCGCGTGCTGACCAACAACCTCAACGTGGCCGCCGTCCTGAGCGGCAACCCGGACTGCGAGGTGATCGTGGCGGGCGGCGTGGTGCGCACGCGCGACCGGGGCATCGTGGGCGAGGCGGCGGTGGACTTCATCCGCCAGTTCCGCGTGGACATCGCGCTCATCGGCATCTCGGGCATCGAGCCCGACGGCACACTGCGCGACTACGACTTGCGCGAGGTGAAGGTGGCGCAGACCATCATCGAGCATGCGCGCGAAGTCTGGCTCGCCGCCGACCACACCAAGTTCAACCGCCCGGCCATGGTGCAGCTCGCCACGCTGGCCCAGATCGACCGCCTGTTCACCGACGCCCCGCCGCCCGAGCCCTTCCCCGCCCTGCTGCAAGAGGCAGGCGTCCAATGCACCGTGGCCTGAAAAAATGACCTACCTGCTCGCACTCGACCAAGGCACCTCCAGCTCCCGCAGCATCGTGTTCGACGAACACGGCCACATCGTGGCCCAGGCCCAGCAGGAGCTGCCGCAGATCTACCCCCAGCCCGGCTGGGTGGAGCACGACCCGCTGGAGATCTGGCGCACGCAGCTCGCCACCGCGCGCGAGGCGCTGGCCAAGGCGGGCATCGCCGCCAACGCCATCAAGGCCGTGGGCATCACCAACCAGCGCGAAACCACCGTGCTGTGGAACCGCAAGACCGGCCAGCCCGTACACCACGCCATCGTCTGGCAGGACCGCCGCGCCGAGCCCGCCTGCGCGCAGCTGCGCGCCCAGGGCCACGCCGACGCGATCCAGGCCAGGACCGGCCTGCTGATCGACGCCTACTTCTCGGGCACCAAGCTGCAATGGATGCTGGACAACGTGCCCGGCGCGCGCGATGCGGCCGAGCGCGGCGAGCTGGCCTTCGGCACCGTGGACAGCTGGCTGATGTGGCAGCTCACCCACGGCGCGGTCCACGCGACGGACGTGAGCAACGCATCGCGCACCATGCTGTTCAACGTGCGCACCAACCAGTGGGACGAAGACCTGCTGGCGCTGCTGCGCATTCCCAAGTCGCTGATGCCGCAGGTGCAGCCGTCCAGCAGCCATTTCGGCGACATCGCCGCCGACCTGCTGGGCCATGCCATTCCCATCGGCGGCGTGGCGGGCGACCAGCAAAGCGCGCTGTTCGGCCAGGCGTGTTTCAGCGCAGGCATGGCCAAGAACACCTACGGCACGGGTTGCTTCATGCTGATGCACACGGGCGGCAATTTCCAGAAAAGCGAAAACGGCCTGCTGACCACCAGCGCCGCGCAGACCACGAGGCAGCCCGAATTCGCCATGGAAGGCAGCGTCTTCGTCGGCGGCGCCGTGGTGCAGTGGCTGCGCGACGGGCTGCGCGCCATCGCGTCGAGCAGCGAGGTGCAGCCCCTGGCCGAGAGCGTGCCCGATTCGGGCGGCGTGATGATGGTGCCCGCCTTCACCGGCCTGGGCGCGCCCTACTGGAAGCCCGAGGCGCGCGGCACCATCACGGGCCTGACGCGCGGCAGCACGTTGGCGCACATCGCGCGCGCCGCGCTCGAATCCATCGCCTACCAGAGCGCCGCCCTGCTCATCGCCATGAGCCGCGACGCCGTGGCCGCTGGCGGCAAGCCGGTCAGGGAATTGCGTGTGGACGGCGGCGCGTGCGTGAACGATCTGCTGATGCAGTTCCAGGCCGACCTGCTGGGCATCCCCGTGGTGCGCCCCGCCGTGGTGGAGACGACGGCCCTGGGCGCGGCCTACCTCGCGGGCCTGTCCAGCGGCGTCTATGCGGGTACGGCGGAGCTGTCCCAACTGTGGCGCGCCGAGCGGCGCTTTCTGCCCACGCTGCCGCGCGACCAGGCGCAGGCGCTCATGGCGCGGTGGGAGCATGCGGTGGCGCAGGCCACGCTATGAATAAATGAGCTGTTAGCGCCTTTGCAATATGGTTTTCACCATCAAATCATATTGAAAGTGCGATAGACAGGGCGCCAGCAGCTCACTTTTTTGATATGCACCGCCCTGCGCCCGGCAGCGGCCAGGCGCATATCGATATGCGGTTTTATCGCTTCGTGCGGACGGGGTGGCCTTCCAGAATCGGTCGCATCACCCCGTCACAAAAAGAGCACGCACGCATGAACCCACCCCCCATTTCCCGCCGCTCCCTGCTGGGAGCGGCCAGCGCCGCCGCACTGTGGGCCGCAGCACCGCCAGCCGGGGCGCAACAGGCGGTGCCCGAGTCGGCGCGCATCATCGTGGGCTTTGGCGCGGGCGGCAACATCGACATCCTGGCCCGCCTGATCGCCGAGCAGGTGGGGCCGCTGCTGGGGCCCCGGCACCACATCCGGGTGGAGAACAGGCCCGGCGGCGGCGGGCAGATCGCGGCCCAGCAGCTCCTGGCCGCGCCCGCCGATGGCAGCACCTACCTGATCGCCCCGCTCATCACGCCCGTGCTGTCGCAGCTGGTGTACGACAAGCCCGGCTACGACCCCAAGGTGGACTTCACGCCCGTCGGCCTGGTGGCCCACTTCCAGTTCGCGCTGGCCGTGCCCGCCAGCCACCCGGCGCGCGATGCCAGGGAGCTGATCGCCTGGTTCAAGGCCCATCCGGACAAGGCCAACTTCGGCTCGCCCGCAGCGGGCAGCCTGCCGCACTTTTTTGGCCTGCTGCTGGGCGAGGCGGCAGACGTGGAGATCGTCCACGTCGCCTACAAGGGCGGCCCGGCGCTGCTGGCCGACCTGGGCGGCGGCCAGCTCAGTTCTGCCGTGTCCACCGTGTCGGAGCTGCTGCCGCTGCACAGGCAGGGCAGGATCCGCATCATCTCCACCTTTGGCCCGCAGCGCGCCACCGAACTGCCGCAGGTGCCCACGCTGGCGCAGCAGGGCTATGCCCAGGCCACCGGCAGCGGCTGGTTCAGCCTGTGGGCGCGCGCGGGCACGCCGCCCGCCGCCGTGGCCGCCTTCAATCGCGCCCTGAACACCGTGCTGGCCAGCCCCGCCGCCAAGGCCAAGCTGGCCGAGCTGGCGCTGGAGCCCGATCCGCGCACGCCACAGTACCTGGAGCAGCTGCGCGTGGCGGAGATCGAGAAGTGGCGCTCCGTCATCGCCGCGTCCGGCTTCAGGGCAGGCTGATGACGCAGCGCGAGCAACCCAACATCCTGTTCATCCTGGCCGACGACCTCGGCTGGGCGGACCTGGGCGTCTATGGCGCGACCGACTTCGCCACGCCACACCTGGACCGGCTGGCCGCGCAGGGCGCGCGCTTCACGCAGGCATATGCCAATTCCGCCGTGTGTTCGGCCACGCGTTTCGCACTGATCACCGGGCGCTACCAGTACCGGCTGCGCGGCGGGCTGGAAGAGCCCATTGCGGGCAGCAACACCCAGGGCCTGGGCCTGCCGCCCGAGCACCCCACCCTGCCCTCGCTGCTGCGCGATGCGGGCTACGACACGGCGCTGATCGGCAAGTGGCACCTGGGCCACCCGCCCGCGTACGGGCCGCTCCAAAGCGGCTACGACCGCTTCTTTGGCAACCTCGGCGGCGTGGTGGACTATTTCACCCACAAGCCCGGCGTGGGTGAACACGTGCCGCGCGACCTCTGGGAGGGCGATCTGCCCGTGGAGCGCACCGGCTACTACACCCACGTGCTGGCGGACGAGGCCGAAGCCTACGTGCGCGGGCGGCAGGGCAGCCAGCGGCCCTTCTTCCTGTCGCTGCACTTCACCGCGCCGCACTGGCCCTGGGAAGGGCCGGGCGACGAAGCCGTGTCCCGCGAACTGAAGGACTTGTTCCACTACGACGGCGGCAGCCTGCGCAAGTACGGCGAGATCGTCGAGGCCCTGGACGCCGCCGTGGGCCGGGTGCTGGCCGCGCTGGACGCCACCGGGCAGGCCGACGACACCATCGTCGTCTTCACCAGCGACAACGGCGGGGAGCGCTTTTCCAAGACCTGGCCCTTCACCGGCCAGAAGACCGAGCTGCTCGAAGGCGGCCTGCGCGTGCCCACGCTGCTGCGCTGGAGCGCCCGCATCCGCCCGCACGTGCAAACCCAGGTCACCATCACCGCCGACTGGCTGCCCACGCTGCTGGCCGCCGCAGGCGGCGCGCCCCACCCCGGCTACCCGAGCGACGGCGAAAACATCCTGCCCGTGCTGGAGGGCCATGCGCCCGCGCACCCGCGCACGCTGTACTGGCGCTACAAGGCCCAGTCCCAGCGCGCCGTGCGCGACGGCGACTGGAAGTACCTGCAGATCAACGACAACGAGTTCCTGTTCGACGTGGCAGTGGACGCCCGCGAGCGCGCCAACCTGCGCGACAGGCACCCCGATGTGTTCACCCGCCTGCGCCTGCAGTGGGAACAATGGAACGAGGGCTTCCTGCCCATCACCGACGAGGTGTTCACCCACGGGCTGACGCCCGACGTGCAGGCCGACCGCTACGTGCCCCACAGCCTGGCGCGCAAGCGCCCATCCGGGGCGTAGCTGCAAAAAAGAGCGGGGTCAGGCCGCAGCCCGCTCCTGCGCATGCAGCCGCTCGCGCTCGGTGGCAAGCAGCTCCTTGCGCGTGTGGTCGATGTGCTCGCGCAGCAGATCCACCACCCGCTCCACGTCGCGCTGGCGGCAGGCGTCCAGCAGCGCGTAGTGGTCCTGCATGGGGCGGTCCAGCCCCGTGGCCTCGGACATGGCGACGTGCGTATAGCGGTCGGTGTTGAGGCAGAACTCCTCGATCAGCTGCCGCAGCCGCGCGTTGTTGGCGGGCGCGGACAGCGCCAGGTGGAACTGGCGGTTGTACTCGGCCCAGTCTTCCAGCACGTCCGACGCAGCGTAGGCCGCCAGGATCTTCTCCATCGCGTCGAAGTCGCGCTGCACCATGTTGGGGACGGCCAGCCGCGCCGCGTGGCATTCCAGCGCGATGCGGATGTCCAGCAGCTCGCACAGCTGCGCCACGCTCATGCCCGCCACCACGGCGCGGCGGTTGGGCTGGTGGATGACCAGGCCCTCGGCCTCCAGTTGGCGCAGCGCCTCGCGCACGGGGATGCGGCTGGCGTTGAAGCGCTCGGCCAGCGCGTCCTGGCGCAGCTCGTGGCCGGCCTGCAGTGCGCCACTCAGGATGTCCTGGCGCAAGACTTCGCGTATCGTATGGTGCAGGGCGCGGGGCTTCATGCCCTATATTGGATCAGATTCGCGCGACAATGGATCAAATCCACGCTTCGGGTTAACCCTGGATTGCCATTTTGAATCCGTTTTCGTACATTTGTATCCAATTCGCTCTGGTATGGATATTGCGAATGCCCTGGCAACCCTTTTTTTCCACCCACTCTCAGGAGTTCACATGCCTCGTTTGACCCGCCGCCAAATCTCCACCGCCGCAGCGCTCGCGCTGGGCCTTGCCGCCGCGCTGCCTGCCGCCCATGCGCAGGAAACCATCAACATGGGCGCCGTGCTGTCGCTCACGGGCGCCAACGCCACCGTGGGCGAGGACGTGCGCCGCGCCGTCGCGCTGGCCGTGGACAAGGTGAACGCCGACGGCGGCGTGCTGGGCAAGAAGTTCAACGTCATCATCGAGGACTCGGGCGGCAACGCCACGACCGCGCTGAACGCCGCGCGCAAGCTGGTGAGCGTGGACAAGGTGCCCGTGGTGATCGGCGAATACTCCTCCGGCATCACGCTGCCCATGGCGCAGTACCTGGTGAAGGAAGGCGTGACGCACATCAACATCGCCAGCACCAGCGTGAAGGTCCGCGACCTGGGCGCCAGCTCGTTCAACCTGATCGGCCTGGAGGACAAGGGCAACCAGTTCTCGTCCAAGGACGTGTGGGACCTGGGCTACCGCAACGTGGCGATGATCGCCCCGAACAACGCCTACGGCCAGGGCGTGGTGCATGGCTTCAAGACGGAATTCGAAAAGCTCGGCGGCAAGATCATTGCCGAGGCGCTGTACACCGCCGGCCAGTCCACCTACCGCCGCGAGCTGCAGCAGCTCTCGCGCAGCAACCCCGACGCCTACATCTACACCGCCTATGGCCAGGAATCGGCCGTGATCAACCGCGAAGCGGTGGAGCTGGGCCTGCGTGACAAGCCCTTCTACGCGATCCTGATCTCCATGAGCCTGTCGGACACCGCGCCCGAGATCGCCAAGGGCCAGCTCGGCATGGAAGTGGGCAGCGTCTATGGCGATGCCGGCAAGGCGTACACCGCCGCCTTCACCGCCAAGTACAAGGAAGGCATGAAGACCTCGTACACCGGCTACGCCTACGACGCCGTGCTGATGACCGCCGCCGCCATGAACAAGGCCAAGTCCACCGACACCGCTGCCGTGCAGGCCGCGCTCAAGGAAATCGGCAAGGGCGGCTACGTGGGCGTGACCGGCCCCATCGTGTTCGACAACGACCGCCAGCGCATCAACCCGCCCTACGCCAAGCTCAAGTTCGACGGCAAAGTGGTTCCCCGTTAATCGGCCAGACATCGCCGCCTGAGCGGC
Source organism: Acidovorax sp. (assembly GCF_047607405.1). Taxonomy (GTDB): domain Bacteria; phylum Pseudomonadota; class Gammaproteobacteria; order Burkholderiales; family Burkholderiaceae_C; genus Acidovorax. Next base: position 63,523 of record NZ_JASGDA010000001.1, read on the forward strand.
GATTTCAAGCCAAATCGGCTTCCAGCGCTTATCCACTAAGCGCTGGAAGCTCTTGTTTTCATAGCATCCTTTTCCGCCCGCCATGCTCCAACTGCTCTTCGACACGCTCTTGCGTGCCTCGGATCTCGCGCTCGTCGCGCTGGGCCTGAGCACCGTCTATGGACTGGTCAAGTTCCCCAACATCGCGCACGTCCAGTACGCCATGCTGGGCGCCTACGCCACCTACGCCTTCTTCTCCATGGGCCTGCCGCTGCCCGTGGCCATCGCCATCGCCTGCGTGCTCACGGGCCTGCTCACGCTGGTGCTGCACCTCTTGGTGTTCCGCCGCCTGCTGCGCTCGGGGCCTGCCATCACCATGATCGGCTCGCTGGCCGTGGCCATGCTGGTCGTGGCCTTCGCGCAGGGCTTCGCGGGCTCGTTCCCGCGCATGTTCAACCTGCCCATGACCGAGCCCGTCATCGTCGGCGGCGTGCGCCTGTCGCACACGCAGATCTACGCCATGGCGACCACGGCCGTGCTGCTGGTGCTGTTCACGCTGCTGCTGTTCTTCACGCGCACGGGCCGCGCCATGCGGGCGCTGTCCACCAACCCGGCGCTGGCCGCCGCGTCGGGCCTGAATGCCGAGGGCATCACGCGCCTGGTCAACTTCGCCAGCGGCGCCATCGCCGGGCTGGGCGGCAGCGTGCTGGCCCTGTCCACCGGCGCGCACATCAACCTGGGGCACGACCTGCTGCTGCCGGTGTTCGCCGCCGCCATCCTGGGGGGCCTCGGCAACCCGCTGGGCGCCGTGCTGGGCGCGCTGCTCATCGCGCTGACCGAGACGCTGGTGACCAACATCAACTTCGGCCCGCTGCTGGGCAAGCCCATGGCCTTCCTGCCGGTGTCGTACATCAGCGCGGGTTCGTTCCTGGTGCTGCTGCTGGCCCTGCTCTTCAAGCCCTACGGCCTGTTCGATCGGGAGGTGCGCCGTGTTTGATTTCTTTGTCGCCACCCTCACCGTCGCGGGCATCTATGGCCTGATGGCGCTGGGTCTCAACCTGCAGGCGGGCGTCTCCGGCCTGCTCAACTTCGGCCACATCGCGTTCGCGGGCATCGGCGCCTACGGCACGGGCATCGCCATCCAGGCGGGCTGGTCGCCCGTCGCGGGCGCGGCCTGCGGCGTGCTGGTCGCCGTGCTGCTGGGCTGGTGCATCGCGCGCCTGGGCCGCCAGCTCGCGTCGGACTACTGGGGCATCGCCACGCTGGCGATTGCCGAAATCCTGCGCACCGTCGCCACCAACGAGGACTGGCTGACCGGCGGCGCCAACGGCATCGCGGGCATCCCTTCGCTGTTCGACAGCCTGGGCCGCCCCTGGAGCGCCCTGGCCTTCCTGGCCGTGGTGCTGGTGGTGCTGGCGGGCTTTGCGCTGCTGGCGCGCCGCCTGGCGAACGGTCGCTTCGGCCGCGCGCTGCGCCTGATGCGCGAGGAGCCGCAACTGGCCGTGTGCATGGGCTACGACCTGCGCCAGCTCAAGTCGCACGCCATCATGACCGGCGCGGCGGTGACGGCGCTGGGCGGCTCGCTCTACGCGCACTACATGAGCTTCGCCGGGCCGGACTACATGATCGCGGCGGAAACCTTCCTGCTGTGGACGATGCTGATGATCGGCGGCCTAGGCAACACCGCAGGCGTGCTCGTCGGCGTGCTGCTGGTGCAGGCGGCCTATGCGCTCGTGCCGTTCGCCAAGGACTATTTCCACTTCAGTTCCGACCTCGCGGGCGCCATCCGCCTGGGCCTGATCGGCGCCATCCTGCTGGCCTGCCTGCTGTGGCGCAGCGAGGGCCTCGTCCCCGAAAAGCTGAGGAAGATTCCATGACCCAACAAGCATTCCTCGACGTTCAGTCCGTCGCCAAGGCGTTTGGCGGCAACCAGGTGCTGGAAGACGTGAGCGTGCAGATCGCCCCCGGCGAGATCGTGGGCCTGCTGGGCCCCAACGGCTCGGGCAAGAGCACGCTGCTCAACGTCATCACCGGCTTCACGCAGGCCGACAAGGGCAGCGTGCATTTCGACGGCCAGCGCATCGACCGCCTGCCCGCGCACCGCATCGTGCAGACGGGCATGGCGCGCACCTTCCAACTGCCGTCCATGCCCACCAAGATGTCGGTGATGGAAGTGGCCATGGCCGCCGCCACCGCGCACCACGGGGTGCTCGACACGCTGCTGGGCACCGGCGGCGCGCGCGCCACGGAACAGGCCGCGCGCGACAAAGCGGAGCACCTGCTCAAAGAGCTGCTGCTGACGCCCGTGCGCGACCTGCCCGCATCCGCCATCTCGGGCGGACAGAAGAAGCTGCTGGGCATCGTCTGCGCGCTGATGGCCGAGCCGCGCATGCTGCTGCTCGACGAACCCACGGCCGGCGTGCACCCCAACCTGCGCCGCGACATCGTGGCCGCGCTGCAGCGCCTGAACGCCCAGGGCATGACCCTGGTGATCGTGGAGCATGACATGCACTTCATCCGCGACGTGTGCACGCGCTGCGTGGTGCTCGACCGCGGCCACATCGTGGCGAGCTGCCGCCCCGACGAACTCGCGAGCAACGAACGGGTCTTGCAAGCCTACCTGGGCTCCGCAGGCGCCAAACCCCTGGAAGCGACAACATCGTGATCGACATCGACAACGTGGTAGCCGGCTACACGGCTGAAATCGACATCCTGCGCGGCATGACGCTCAACGTGCAGAAGGCCGAAATCGTCACCCTGCTCGGCCCCAACGGCTGCGGCAAGAGCACGCTGCTCAAGACCATCGCGGGCTTTCTGCTGCCGCGCGGCGGGCACGTCAAATTGCGCGGCGAGGACGTTTCGCAGATCCCCGTGCACCGCAAGATCCGCCACTGCGGCCTGGGCTTCGTGCCGCAGACCGAGAACGTGTTCAGCGCCCTGACCATCCGCGAGAACCTGCAGGTCGGCGGCCATTACATGGACAAGGCCGACTGCGCCAGGCGCATGGACGAGCTGTGCACGCTCTACCCCATCCTGCGCAAGAAGTTCGACGCGCGCGCCGCGTCCATGTCGGGCGGCGAGCGGCAGATCCTGGCGCTGGCCCGCGCGCTGATGCCGCGCCCCGAAATCCTGCTGCTCGACGAGCCCTCGGCGGGCCTGTCGCCCAAGGTGCTGCACGAGGTGTTCGACGCCATCGTCCACGTGCGCGACCAGGAGCGCGTGACCATCCTCATGGTGGAGCAGAACGCGATGGAGGCGCTGCGCATCTCCGACCGCGCCTACGTGCTCTCCATGGGCGCGGTGGCGCTCACGGGCCGGGCACAAGAACTGCTTCAGGACGAGAAAGTGCGCGAGCTGTACCTGGGCGGCCGCGCGCACTGACCTGCCCAACCCGAGAAACGGCCCCACCATGCGCGCCCTGCTCGCCCGCTTCCCCATCAAGGCCCAGTTGCTGGCGCTCGTCGGTGTGCTGGGGGTGCTGCTCGTCGCGCTGGGCGGCTTCGGTCTGCATGCCTTGCAGCACAGCAACACCACGCTGCAGTCGCTGGTGTCGGGGCGCCTCGCGCCCATGCAGCAGCTGGCCGAGGTGACGCACGCGCTGGACCTGGGCCGCTACGGCGTGGTGTCGGCCATTGCCGACCCCACGGACATCGACCGCGACCTGGCCACGCTGGAGCGCGTGCTCAAGCAAGGCGCCACCGCCTGGAAAGCCTATGAAGCCGGCGACCTGAGCCCGAAAGAGCGGGAGCTGGCCGACCGCTTCGCCAAGGAATACCAGCGCTTCGCCGCCGAGGGCGTGCAGCCCGCCGTGGAGGCGCTGCGCTCGGTGAACCTGCCCGGCGCGACCGAGCTGTACGGCCAGACCCTGGTGCCGCTGTACCAGCCCGCCCGCGCCACGCTGGACGCGCTGATGCAGGAGCAGCGCGCCGCAGGCGAGGCGCTGTACGCCGAGTCGCAGGACGCCTACGCGCACAACCGCCTGCTCACGGCGGCGGTCATCGGCGGCGGCCTGGCGCTGGCGCTGGTGCTGGGCGTGCTGCTGGCCCGCGCCATCGCCCGCCCACTGACCCTGGCCGTGCGCATCGCCGAGGGCGTGGCGGGCGGCGACCTGACCCAGCGCATCGAAGTCAACAGCGCGGGCGAAACGGGCCAGTTGCTCGCCGCCCTGCGCAGCATGAATGCCAGCCTGCAACACATCGTGCGCGACGTGCGCGGCGGCTCGGACGAGATTGCCGACGCTGCGGCGCGCATCGCGCAGGGCAACGCCAACCTGGCCGAGCAGACCGCCGCCCAGGCCCAGGCGCTGGAAGAAACCACGCAGGCCCTGCACGCCATTGCGCAGCAGGTGCAGGGCAACGCCAGCCACGCCCAGCAGGCGCGCGCCCAGGCCCAGTCGGCCAGCGGCGTGGCGCACGACTGCGGTGCAGTGGTGGCGCAGGTGGTGCAGACCATGGGCTCCATCCAGGACGCGTCGCGCCGCATGGCCGAGATCATCGGCGTGATCGACGCCATTGCCTTCCAGACCAACATCCTCGCGCTGAACGCCGCCGTCGAGGCCGCGCGCGCAGGCGAGCAGGGGCGGGGCTTTGCCGTGGTGGCCGCCGAGGTGCGCAGCCTCGCAGGCCGCTCGGCCCAGGCCGCCAAGGAGATCAAGGCGCTGATCGACGACTCCAGCAGCCGCGTCGAAGGCGGCCACCGCCTCGTCACCCAGGCAGGCGACACCATGCGCGACGTGGTGCAGCGCGTGGGCGAGGTGGTGGGCAGCGTGGACGCCATCGCCCAGGCCAGCCATGCCCAAAGCGAGGGCGTGGCCCAGGTACACGCCGCCGTGGCGCAGATGGAAGGCAGCACGCGCGACACCGCCCTGCTGGTGGAGCAGGCCAGCAGCGCCGCCGACGCGCTGCGCGGCCAGACGCAGGCGCTGGCGCACACCGTGCGCCGCTTCGTGATCGACGATGCCGACGGCACTGCCGCGCAGCCCGCAGCCCTGCTGCTGGAGGGCGACAAGGCGGTCGATTCATCCCGTGGCGACCCCGCCTGAAGCACCGGCGCAACACAGGCATGAACGATTGTGAATAGATTCCGACCGGAAAAAAACGCGGCGACAATGTTGACGCATTGCAACACCCGGCATTGATATCCCGCTCATTCCACAAGGATTCACACCATGCGCATGCTTCTCCCCCGCCTTGCCGCCTGCCTGACCCTCGCCCTCGGCGCCATGAATGCGGGCGCGCAGGCCACGTCGTCCGCAGCCCAGCAGCCCATCGTGCTGGGCACCACCGCGCCGTTCAGCGGGGCGTTCGCCGAGTACGGCGAGGAATACCGCAAGGGCGCCGATGCCTGCCTGGCGCCCATCAATGCCGCAGGGGGTGTGCGCGGTCGGCCCATCCGCATCGCCTACCTGGACGACGGCTATGACGCCAAGCGCGCCGTGGCCAACGTGCGCGAGCTGGCCGGCCAGGGCGTGGCCGCCTTCGTGAACGTGGTGGGCACCGGCGTCATGCTGGCCGTGCAGCCCGTGCTGGAAGAAATCAAGACGCCGCTGATCGGCACCTCCAGCGGCGCCGACGCGCTGCGCACGCCCGAGGGCAGCAGCCCCTGGGTGGTGCATACCAAAGCCAGCAACGGCGACGAGTTCGCAGGCTTCGCGCGCATCCTGCCCACCATCGGCATGACGCGCGTGGTGCTGGTGGTGCAGGACAACGCCTTCGGCAAGGCGGGCCTGGAGAGCGCCCGCAAGGCTTTCGACAAGCCCGGCCAGCCCGCCACCGTGATTCAGATGGGCACCGACGCGGCCGGCATGACCACCGCCATCGCCAACGTGCGCAAGGCCGAGCCGCACGTGGTGGTGCTGATCGCCGCAGGCGCTGCTGCGCCCGAATTCATCGCCAAGTACCGCGACGCCGCAGGCCCTGCCGCGCGCGTGGCCGTGCTCAACGTGGTGGGCGGGCGCCTGCTGACCGACCGGCTCAAGGAGCAGGTGTCCGGCATCATGACCTCCATGCTCTACCCCAGCCCCTGGACCGGCGCGCGCCGCGCCGCCCGCGAATACCAGGCCGCCATGTCGCAGGCCAAGCAGGAACCGTCGCTGCTCAGTATGGAAGGCTGCCTGAACCTGCGCTTTGCCGTGGCCGCGCTGCGCGCCGCCGACGAACCCACGCCCGCAGGCGTGCGCCGCGCGCTCGACAAGGGCGTGACGCTGGACCTGGGCGACTTCGCCCTGCGCCTGGCGCCCGGCTCGCGCACTGCATCCACCTACATGACGCTGGGCGTCTATCGCGCCAACGGTCGCGTCACCGAATAGACCCACTCACGACAACCCTCTGTTTTCTATGCCCGCCACGACTGCCTCCACCTCCTCCCATCCCGTCATCGCCTTCATCGGCGGGGGCAACATGGCCAGCGCCATCATCGGCGGCCTGGTCGGCCAGGGCCACCCGGCCCAGCAGTTCGAGGTGGTCGAGCCGTGGGACGAGGCCCGCGCGGCGCTGCGCCAGCGCTTCGGCATCGAGGCGCAGGCGGCGCCCGGCCCGCAACTGGCGCGCGCCGAGCTGGTGGTCTGGGCCGTCAAGCCCCAGACCTTCAAGGACGCGGCCCTGGCCGCCGCCGCCCACACCGGCCACGCCCTGCACCTGAGCGTGGCGGCGGGCATCACCAGCGACAGCATTGCGCGCTGGCTGGGCAACGGCCGCATCGTGCGCGCCATGCCCAACACGCCCGCGCTGGTGGGCAAGGGCATGACCGGCCTGTTCGCGCGGCCCGAGGTGAGTGCCGAAGGCCGCGCCCTGGTGGAGCGCGTGATCGCCACCACCGGCCAGTCGTTGTGGGTGAGCAGCGAGGACAAGCTCGACGCCGTGACCGCGCTGTCGGGCTCCGGCCCGGCCTACGTGTTTCTGTTCCTCGAGGCCATGGTGCAGGCGGGCACGGACATGGGCCTCACGCCCGCGCAGGCGCACCAGCTCGCGGTGGCGACCTTCCAGGGCGCGTCCGAACTGGCCGCGCGCTCCGACGAGCCGCCCGAGGTGCTGCGCCAGCGCGTGACCAGCAAGGGCGGCACCACGCACGCCGCCATCACCCATATGCAAGCCTGCCAGGTGCCCGAGCACTTCGTCGCCGCGATGCGCCAGGCAGAGAAACGGGCGAAGGAACTGGCCGCAGAGTTCGGCGGCTGACCGCCAAACGCTCCTGATTTGATAGCTTCCAGCGCTTATTGGATAAGCGCTAGAGGCCAATTTGGCTAGAAACTTTCCCAGTCGTCCTCAGATGAGGACGATGTTGCCGGGGATGTGCTCGCCGACGCCGTCGGCTTGCTGGCGGCGGCGGGAGCAGGCGCAGCGATGGCACGGCGAGCAGCGGCTACCGGCTTGGGCGCAGGCTTGGCGGCGGCCCGGGGCGCAGCAGCCGGGCGCGGGGCCGTCACAGCCGGTGCGGGCGCCACTGCGGTTTCGCCGCCCGCCAGCTTGAACACTGCCACCGTGCTCACCAGCGCCTGGGCCTGGTGGCTCAGGCTGCCAGCGGCAGCGGCCATTTCCTCGACCAGCGCGGCGTTCTGCTGCGTCACCTGGTCCATCTGCACGATGGCCTCGCCCACCTGGCTCACGCCCTGGCTCTGCTCGCTGCTGGCGGCGCTGATCTCGCCCATGATGTCCGTCACGCGGCGGATGGCGCCCACCACTTCAGCCATCGTGGCGCCCGCCTTGTCCACCTGCGCCGTGCCCTGCTCCACGCGCTCCACGCTGGCGGTGATCAGGCCCTTGTCTCCTTGGCCGCCTCGGCGCTGCGCTGGGCCAGGTTGCGCACCTCGCCCGCCACCACGGCAAAGCCCCGGCCCTGCTCGCCCGCGCGTGCGGCTTCCACAGCCGCGTTCAGCGCCAGGATGTTGGTCTGGAAGGCGATGCCGTCGATCACGCCGATGATGTCGGCGATCTTGCGGCTGCTGTCGTTGATGCCCTTCATGGTCTCGACGACCTCGCTGACCACCTCGCCGCCCTGGGTGGCCACAGTAGATGCGCTCATCGCCAGCTGGTTGGCCTGGCGCGCGTTGTCGGCGTTCTGCTTGACGGTGGAGCTGAGCTGCTCCATCGACGCTGCCGTCTGCTCCAGCGCGCTGGCCTGCTCCTCGGTGCGGCTGGACAGGTCGTGGTTGCCCGCCGCGATCTGCGCGCTGGCCGATGCCACGCCCTGGGCGTTGCCGCGCACCGCGCTCACGGTGTTGACCAGGCCCTGCTGCATGCGCTGCAGGGCGCCGAGCAACTGGCCCATTTCGTCCCGGGACGTGACCTCGACGCGGGCGCTCAGGTCGCCCTGGGCCACACGGTCGGCCACCTCGACGGCGCGCGCCAGGGGGCGTGTGATGGAGCGGATGAGGGCAATCGCCAGGAACACGGCCAGGATGATGGCCACCACGCCGCAGATGACCACGTCGCGCCGCAGCGCACTGCCGGCGGCCTCGGCCTTGTCACCCGACTGCTCGGTGACCTCGACCTGGTTCTGCACCAGTTCGCGCAGGGCCTCCTCATACACCAGTTGCGCGGGGCGCAGGCTCGACTCCAGCAGTGCCACGGCTTCGTCGCGCTGGCCCTTGCCCATGAGGTCCAGGTACTGGTTGCCCTGGTTCAGAAATTCCGTGCGCCGCTGCTGGACGCGCGCAAAAAGCTGCTTGCCCTTTTCGGACTGGATGAGCTTCTCCAGCGTCTGCATCTGCACCACCAGGTTCGCGCGCGCGGCGGCGATCTTCTCGCGCGCGGACTTTTGCATGTCCTCCTGCGCAAACAGCGCCAGGTTGCGGAACTGGATCGCCTGCTCCTTGGCCCCGTCCGCCGTCACGGCCAGCGCCTGGGTGATGGGAATGCGGTAGTCCAGCACGTCGTGCATGGCCTCCGCCTGATTGGATGCGCGGCTCAACGCCACGCCGCCCAGTGCTATCAACAGCAATACCAAAACGACAAATGCGGCGATGAGCCGCGTCGAGATCTTCAGGTTGTTCATACAGTGTTTCCCTCGTTTGTACTTGGCGAGAGCCCTCCGCCCTCGGTTCTGGCATTGCACCAGTAATTGCATACTATGCGAAACTCAAAATAACGCCTAGAAACAAAGTGACACCCACCCAGTGGCTCTTGCTGAATGCCTTGAAACAGTCCTCGCGCCTGCGGCGGCGAATCAGCGTGTAGTGCCACACCACCTGGGCGGCGGCCCCAGCCAGCCCCAGCGCGAAGCGCCAGCCGCCCACCAGCGGCCACAGCGCCCAGGCCGTGAGCGCCAGGCACAGCACAAAGAAGGCCATGACAGCCGCCACGTCGAAGCGCCCGAGCGTGATGGCCGAGGTCCGGATGCCGATCTTGAGGTCGTCGTCGCGGTCCACCATGGCGTATTCGGTGTCGTAGGCCAGCACCAGGCACATGTTGGCGAGCCACAGCACCCAGGCCGTGGCCGTCACCTCGCCGCGCACGGCGGCGAACGCGATGACGATGCCGAAGTTGAACGCCAGCCCCAGGAACGCCTGCGGCATGGCGAAGAAGCGCTTGGTGAACGGGTACAGGATGGTGACCAGCACGGCAGGCACAGACCAGGCCACGGCCTCCCAGCGCGTGGTCAGCACCAGGCCCAGCGAGACCAGCGCCAGCGCCACGCCCACCAGCAGTGCCTCCTTCACGCTGACCAGGCCGCTGGTGATGGGGCGGTGCGCGGTGCGCTTGACGTGGCGGTCGAAGTCGCGGTCGGCGATGTCGTTGATGCAGCAGCCGCTGCTGCGCATCAGGAAGGTACCCAGCACGAACACCGCCAGCAGGTGCCAGCCGGGAAAGCCCCCTGCCGCCACCCACAGCGCGGTGAGCGTGGGCCACAGCAGCACCAGCCAGCCAGCGGGGCGGTTGAAGCGTATGAGGTCGAGGTACAGGTCGAGACGGCTGCGCGGAAGATCGGACGGCATGCGGCGGCAAGGGCAGAAGGATCGCAAAAGGGCCGCCTGGGTCGGCGGGTTGCGGGACTGTAACAGCCGGTTCCGCGCCGCACCCCGGCAGGGGCGCAAACCCGGTACAGTCGTTCGCATTTCCACCCCACGGACCTGCACCGCATGCCCCGATCCCCGAGCACACAGGCCGCCGCCAGCTTCGCCGTCCCCCGCACACTGGTCGCGGGCTTCACGGTGGCGGCCCTGGCCACCCTGGTCATCGCCCTGGCGAACTTCCGCGCATCCGAAATGCGTGCCGACGCCGTAGCGGCCATGGACCGCTCCGCGATGGCCATGCGCCAGCTCAACCTCGTCACGTCCTCGCTCAAGGACGCGGAGACCGGCCAGCGCGGCTACCTGCTGACGGGCGACATTGCCTACCTGCAACCCTACCAGCTCGCGCTCACCGCGCTGGAGCGGCAGCTGGCGGCGCTCAAGGCCAGCGCGGCCGACGAGCCCGCGCAGCGCCGGATGGTGACGCAGCTCGACGATCTGTCCCGGCAGAAGCTGCGCGAGCTGCACGACACCATCGCCCTGGTCCAATCCGGTGACCGGGAGGCCGCCATGGCCATGGTGCGCAGCAACGCGGGCAAGAACCTCATGGACCGGGTGCGCGACCTGGCGGCGGACCTCTTGACGCAGCAGAGCCAGCAGCTGGAGTCGCGCCGCCGCGGCTGGGAGGATGCCTCCATCACCTCGGCCTACTACTCCTGGGGCGGCTCGCTGGTGCTGCTGGCGCTGATCTGCATGTCGGCGGCCATGACCGCGCGCGAATACCGTGCCAAGGCACGGCAGTCCTGGGTGTCCGCGGGCCTGACCGGGCTGGGCCAGCGCCTGCAGGGGGACCACCGGCTCGAAGACATCGGGCAGCGGGCCCTGGACTACCTGGCCAGCTACCTCAAGGCCCAGGTGGGCGCGGGCTACGTGGCCGACCCGGGCGGGAGCTTCACGCTGTTCGGCGGCTACGCGCTGCCGCGCGAGCGGCTCACGCAGGCCCTGCTGGCTGGCGAAGGGCTGGTGGCGCAGGCCGCGCGCTCGCGCACGCTGCTGCATGTGCGCGACGTGCCTGCGGGCTATCTGCCGGTGACTTCCGGCACGGGCCAGGCCAGCCCCACCGAGCTGCTGGTGGCCCCCGCCATGGAGAACGGCAGGGTCTATGCCGTGATCGAGCTGGGCTTTCACCGCCCACTGGACGAGGCCGAGCGCAGCCTCGTGGAGCGCGCCTCGGAAATGCTGGCCATCGCCATCCGCGCGGGCATGGACCGCAGCCGCCTCGAAACGCTGCTGGAGCAAACCCAGCGCCAGTCCGAGGAACTGCAAGCCCAGCAGGAGGAACTGCGCGTGAACAACGAGGAGCTGCAGCAGCAAAGCCGCATCCTGCAGGAGTCGCAGGCGCAGATGGAGTTGCAGCAAACCGAGCTGGAGCAGACCAACGCCCACCTGGAGGAGCAGACCCAGCAGCTGGAATACCAGCGCGAGCAGTTGCTGCGCGCCCAGAGCGCCTTGACCGACAAGGCGCGCGAACTGGAGCAGGTCAGCCAGTACAAGAGCGAGTTCCTGGCGAACATGAGCCACGAGTTGCGCACGCCGCTGAACTCCACGCTGATCCTCGCCAAGCTGCTGGCCGACAACAAGCCCGGCAACCTGAGCGCCGAGCAGGTGAAGTACGCGCAGACCATCCACGCGGCGGGCAACGACCTGCTGGCGCTCATCAACGACATCCTGGACCTGTCCAAGATCGAGGCCGGTCAGGCCGAATTGACGATAGAGCACGTGCCCATCGCCCAGGCCCTCCAGGCCCTGGTGGAGCCGCTGCGCCCGCTGGCCGAGGAAAAGGGCCTGGCGCTTACTGCCAGCGTGGCGCCCGACGTGCCCGCCGCGCTGGAGACGGACCCCATGCGCCTGGGCCAGGTGCTCAAGAACCTACTGTCCAACGCGCTCAAGTTCACCGAGCAGGGTTCGGTGGCGCTGCACGTGTCGCGCAACCCGGACGACACGCTGTCCTTCGCGGTGCGGGACACGGGCATCGGCATCCCGGCGCACCAGCAGACGCTGATCTTCGACGCCTTCCGCCAGGCCGACGGCAGCACCCACCGCAAGTACGGCGGCACGGGGCTGGGCCTGTCGATCTCGCGCGACCTGGCGCAACTGCTGGGCGGTCGGATCACGGTACACAGCGCGCCGGGCGAAGGCAGCGTGTTCACGCTGGTGCTGCCCCTGCAGGCCCCCACGCGGCAGGAACCCCAGCCGCCGACGCCAGCGCCCGCTCCAGTGGCCGCACCTCCCCTGCTGGCTCCGCAACCGGTGGCCGCCGCATCCGCGCCCACCGCCCTGCCTGCCACGCCCGGCAGGGGGCGCAGCATCCTCGTGATCGAGGACGACGAGCGCTTCGCCCAGATCCTGCGCGACCTCGCCCTCGAAATGGACTTCGACTGCCACGTGGCCCACAACGCCGCCGACGGCCTGGCGCTGGCCGTGCAATGCCAGCCCAGCGCCATCGTGCTGGACGTGAACCTGCCCGACTTCTCGGGTCTGGGCGTGCTCGACCAGCTCAAGCGCAACCCCGCCACGCGGCACGTTCCCGTACACGTGGTGTCGGTGGCCGACTATTCGCAGGAAGCCCTGGGGCGCGGCGCCGTGGGCTACGCGCTCAAGCCGGTCAAGCACGAGGAGCTGGTGCAGGCCTTCCAGCGCCTGGAAGCCAAGTTCACGCAGGACCTGCGCCGCGTGCTGGTGGTGGAGGACGACGAGCGCCAGCGCGAGAGCGTGCGCCAGCTGCTGCGCCGCGACGGGGTGGAGATCGTCTGCGCGGGCACCGCCGCCGACGCGCTCGGCCACCTGCGCGGCGCCACCTTCGACTGCATGGTGATGGACCTGAACCTGCCCGACCTGAGCGGCTACGAGCTGCTGCAGCAGATGACCGAGCAGGACGGCGTGGCGTTCCCGCCCGTCATCGTGTACACGGGCCGCGCGCTCTCGCGCGACGAGGAACTGCAACTGCGGCGCTTTTCCAAGTCCATCATCGTCAAGGACGCGCGCTCGCCCGAGCGGCTGCTCGACGAGGTCACGCTGTTCCTGCACCAGGTCGAGTCCGAGCTGTCGCCCGAGCACCGGCAGATGCTGCAGGTCGCGCGCAGCCGTGAATCGGCCCTGGAAGGCCGCACGGTGCTGGTGGTGGAAGACGACGTGCGCAACGTGTTCGCGCTCTCCAGCATCCTGGAGCCCACGGGCATCCGCGTGGAGATCGCGCGCAATGGCCGCGAGGCGCTGGACGCGCTGGCCCGCGCGGACGGCGGCGCCAGCCCCGCCATCGACCTCGTGCTGATGGACATCATGATGCCGGAGATGGACGGCTACACCGCCATGCGCGAGATCCGCAGCCGTCCCGAATGGCGCCGCCTGCCCATCATCGCGCTCACCGCCAAGGCCATGAAGGACGACCAGGAGAAGTGCCTGGCCGCCGGCGCCAACGACTACATCTCCAAGCCGCTGGACGTAGAAAAGCTGCTGTCGCTGGTGCGCGTGTGGATGCCCAAGTAGCGCGCCGCACACGGAGAACGTGCCATGCCCGACCGCAAAGCGCGTACCGCCGAGATCGAGCAACGCCTGCTGATCGACGCGATCTACCACCGCTACCACTACGACTTCAGGGGCTACGCCCAGGCGTCGCTCAAGCGGCGGCTGCACGCGGCCCTGCCGCAGTTCGACTGCAAGACGCTGTCGCAATTGCAGGATCGGGTGCTGCACGACCCGGTCGTGTTCTCTGCGCTGCTGCAGTACCTCACGGTGCAGGTCAGCGACATGTTCCGCGACCCAAGCTACTTCCAGTCGCTGCGCCGCGAAGTGGTACCGCTGCTGCGCACCTACCCGTCGCTCAAGGTCTGGGTGGCGGGCTGCAGCACCGGCGAGGAGGTGTATTCGCTCGCCATCCTGCTGCACGAGGAGGGCCTGCTGGAGCGCTCGCTGATCTACGCAACCGACATCAACCCCCACGCGCTGCGCGCCGCCGAGTCGGGCGTGTTCGACCTGGAGCGGGTACCGGCCTTCACCGGGAACCACGCGCGTTCGGGCGCGCGCAGCTCGCTGTCGGACTACTACATGGCGCGCTATGGGCGCGTGGTGTTCGACAAGGCGCTGCGCGAACACATTGTCTTCTCCGACCACAGCCTCGCCACCGACAGCGTGTTCGCCGAGGTACACCTGGTCTCCTGCCGCAACGTGCTGATCTATTTCGAGCGCGAGTTGCAGGACCGCGCCCTGGGGCTGTTCCGCGAGGCGCTGTGCCACCTGGGGTTCCTGGGCCTGGGCTCGAAGGAGTCGCTGCGCTTCTCGGCGCATGCGGAGGCGTTCGGCGAGTTCGTGGCCGACGACCGCATCTACCGCAAGAAGGCCGCCCGGTGAGTGCAGCACTGCGCCCGCAGCCGCGTCGGCAGGCTTACTCCGCCATCGTGGTGGGCGGGTCTGCGGGCAGCGTCGAAGCCCTGGCGGTACTGCTGCCCGCGCTGCCCACCACGCTGCGCAGCGCCGTACTGGTCGTGCTGCACCTGCCGCGCGACCGCAGCAGCCTGCTCACGCAGATCTTCCACACGCGCTGCGCCCTGCCCCTGCAGGAGGCGCAGGACCACGACGCCATCGAACCGGGCAGGGTGTACTTCGCTCCGCCGGACTACCACCTGCTGGTGGATGTCGGCCCCCGTGCCGCCCTGTCGGTGGACGCGCCGGTTCACTATTCGCGCCCGTCGATCGACGTGCTGTTCGAATCCGCCGCCGACCTGTACGGCTCGCAGCTGGTCGGCATTCTGCTGTCGGGCGCCAACGAGGACGGCGCGCTGGGCCTGGCGCACGTCCGTGCCATCGGCGGGCTGACCATCGTGCAGGATCCCGCCACCGCTGCCATGCCTGCCATGCCCCAGGCCGCACTGGCGCGCTCCGCCGCCGACCACATCCTGCCGCCGGAGGGCATCGCTGCCCTGCTGGCGCAACTTCACTACCGAAACCTGCTTTGATGCTCCCACCCATAACCCACCCGCCACCCCACTCCGCGCCCCGTGCCGAGCGCATCAAGTGCCTGCTCGTCGATGACGTGCCCGAGAACCTGATCGCACTCGAAGCGCTGCTGCAGCGCGACGACATCGAATTCCTGAAGGCGCAGTCCGGCCCCGAGGCGCTGGAGCTTCTGCTCGACCACGGCGACATCGCCCTGGCGCTGCTCGACGTGCAGATGCCCGGCATGAACGGCTTCGAGCTGGCCGAGCTGATGCGCGGCAGCGAGCGCACGCGGCACGTTCCGCTGATCTTCATGACTGCAGGCTCACGCGAGCACAACTGGCAATTCAAGGGCTATGAGAGCGGGGCCGTGGACTTCCTCTACAAGCCCATCGACCCACACGTGCTGACAACCAAGGCCCAGGTGTTCTTCGAACTGCACCGGCGCAAGCAGGCGCTGGCCCACGAACTGCGGGAGCGTACCGAAGCGCTGCGCATCAACGAGATGTTCATGGCGGTGCTCAGTCACGACCTGCGCACGCCGCTCATGTCGATCACGGCAGCCGCTACCGTCATCAAGCGCCAACCCGGCTCGGACAAGGTGGGCGCCATGGCCGACCGCGTGCTTGCAGGCAGCCAGCGCATGGGCAGCATGATCGAGGACCTGCTGGATGTCACACGCATCCGGCAGGCCGGCGGCCTGGCGCTAAAAAAGGGCCCGACCGACATGGGGATGCTGGTGCAACGCGCGCTGCGCGAGATCCAGGTTGGCTTTCCGGACAGCCGCATCGAATGCAGCGCCGAGGGGGACCTGGCGGGCGTGTGGGACGGCGAGCGCCTGTGCCAGGTCGTGTCCAACCTCGTCGGCAACGCGGTACACCACGGCGCGCAGGATCAGCCGGTGCGTGTGGCGATGGACGGCCACCGCGCCGACGCCGTGGTGCTGGAAGTGTCCAACGGCGGCGGCATCGCCCCAGAGCTGCTGCCCAGCCTGTTCGACCCGTTCCGGGGCCGCGAGCGGCCAGCGGGACGGCACCAGGGCCTGGGGCTGGGCCTGTACATCGTTCAGCAGATCGTGCGCGCGCACCAGGGGTTCATCCAGGTGTTTTCGCAGGACGGCACGACGCGCTTTCGGGTGGAATTGCCCCGTGTAGTGGACGCACCCGCCGAAAGAGGCGTTTGAAATGGGCTCCGCAGCGCTTGTTCAGGCCACCGGGCGCCGCAGCGCCGTGTGGATGGAGTCCAGCAGCGCATCCAAGTCTTCCAGGTCGAAGGGCTTGAGCAGGGTCCGCACGTTAGGGCCCCAGGCCGCAGGGTAGTTGCCCAACTCGTAGCCGGAACACAGCACCACCCAGCGCTGCGGGTCGGCTTCGAGCATCCTGCGCGCGAGTTCCGTTCCGGGCATGCCGGGCAGGCTGACATCCGAGACCAGCACGTCGAAGGGCTGGCGCGCGTCCAGTTCCAATGCCTCCTCGGCCGTCGCACACGGGGTTACGGTCCGGCCCTCGCCTTCCATCAGCATGCCGATGGTTTCGCGCAGTTCGGGGTTGTCTTCAACGTAAAGGATTCGCATGGCTCATGGTGGGTTCGACCCGGCACCTCCTTGGGCAGGCGGCGCCGACAATGCCTGCTCATGCGCACGGAGACCCGCGCGCCATGCAGGACAAGGCACACTTGGCGCACGCCCGCCGACGGGATCGGCGGGCGGCGCTGTCACTCTTCCAGCAGCGAACGCAGCATCCACGCCGTCTGCTCATGCACCGTGAGGCGCTGGGTCAGCAGGTCGGCCGTGGGCTCGTCGCTGGCCTTGTCGGCCAGGGGCAACAGACCGCGCGCGGTGCGCGCCACGGCCTCGTGGCCATCCACAAGGATGCGCACCATTTCCAGTGCCTTGGGCGGCTTGGCGGGTGCATCGGGCACCGTCGCCAGCTTGCCGAACTCCGCGTACGAGCCGGGAGCCACATGACCCAGCGAGCGGATGCGCTCTGCAATCGGGTCCACCGCGTTCCACAGCTCGGTGTACTGCGCCATGAACATGGCGTGCAGAGAATTGAACATGGGGCCCGTCACATTCCAGTGGAAGTTGTGCGTGGTGAGATACAGCGTGTAGGTGTCGGCCAGCACGCGCGACAGGCCCTGGGCGATGGCGGCGCGATCCTTGTCGCTGATTCCGATGTGGATGCCGGGGGCTGCGGTCTTGGGGGCTGTGGTTTTGGGGGCCTTTGCCATGGGGTGCTCCTTCTTCGGTTGAGAGAAAACTGTCACTGTATGCCGAACATCAAGACAAGCGGTTGACACCGGGTAATTCGCACGCATATACCGCGTTGCGCAACGCCGCGATGGCCTCGTAGCGCGTGAAGCTGCGCCGCCACGCCAGCACCACGCGGCGCATGGGCGGCGGGCTGCCATCGTCTTCGGCGATGGGCAGGTAGCGTACATAGGTTTCGTCGCTCTTGCGGCGGCGCGACACCGTCAGCAGCGCATCGCGCGGCACCGACAGGCGCGGCACCAGCGTCACGCCCATGCCCGCAGCCACCATGTGCTTGATGGTTTCGAGCGACGAGCCCTCGAACGACTTGCGGATGCCTTCGGCGTTGCTGGAAAAGCGCGCGAATTCCGGGCAGACCTCCAGCACGTGGTCGCGGAAGCAATGGCCCGCGCCCAGCAGCAGCATGGTCTCGTTCTTGAGCTCGGCAGTGCTGACCGACACCTTGCCTGCCAGCGGGTGCGAGCTGGGCACGGCCGCCATGAAGGGCTCGTCGTACAGCGGTGCCATGGCCAGGCCCGTGTCGGGGAAGGGCTCCGCGAGGATGGCACAGTCGATCTCGCCCGTGCGCAGCATCTCCAGCAGCTTCACGGTGAAGTTCTCCTGCAGCATCAGCGGCATCTGGGGCGTGCGACCGATGGCCTGGCGCACCAGCTCCGGCAGCAGGTAGGGGCCTATGGTGTAGATCACGCCCAGCGTGAGCGGCCCGGCCAGCGGGTCCTTGCCGCGCTTGGCGATCTCCTTGATGGCAGCCGCCTGCTCCAGCACGCTCTGCGCCTGGCGCACGATCTCCTCGCCAAGGGGTGTGACCGATACCTCGCCCGCGCTGCGCTCGAAGAGCTTCACGTCCAGTTCTTCCTCGAGCTTCTTGATCGCGACCGACAGCGTGGGCTGCGAGACGTAGCAGGCGTCCGCCGCGTGGCCGAAATGCTTCTCGCGCGCCACGGCCACGATGTACTTGAGTTCGGTGAGGGTCATGAATAGGTTCTGTGCATTGTCGCCAGTTTCCATCATGAACTGATTTGGCAGCAGACGGTGTGAAGGCCCCAAAACCCATGACCCGTATCCGGCGACCCGCTGTATTCCGGTGCATCCATGCACCAGCCGCGAACTTCGCGGGCCTGCGATTCCTGGTGAAAACCCTAGAACCTGACCCCAGGAACAATGCATACCATGCACATTCGTTGAAATATACGAATACATATACGAAACAATCCCCAAAGACGGCGCGATGGCGCTGGCATAGCTTTTGCGTTGCTCGTATATGAAGACATATATCTTGTCTTGACCATCGCTGTCCCCCAACCCTCTCAAGAAAGGCATCCATGCTCTATTACTTCGCATACTGCACCTGGCTCAACGACCCCGAGATCCGCCGCTACTGGCCCAACACCAAGGCCATCACCAAGGGCTATGCCGCCAACCACCGCCTGCAGTTCCACGCTGCGGGCGACCGCTCGGACCGTGGCTGGTGCCACCTGAACGGCGTGTCGGACGCGCACGGCGTGAACGCGCTGGGCGTGGTGTTCGAGCACGAGCCGCACCAGTTCAACGAGGACTACGACGACTTCGAGCGCTTCTTCCTGACCGTCCACGGCGACGACGGAAAAGCCTACGATTGCTGGACCTACCGCCTGAGCAACCCCGGCATGGCCATGCGCCCGCCCAACTTCTACTGGGACCACATCCCCGCCGGCCTGAAGGCGTGGCAGTTCCCCGCCGAGTACATCGCCTCGGTGCAGGCCACGTACGACGCCGCCGCGCCCTGCCCGCGCGCTGACCGCCCCAACCCGTCCGCCATCCCCGGCAAGTCGGCCGACAGCCGCTGACCTGCCACGCCCACGCGACACCCACCGCCAACCGCCTCTTTTTTCTTTTTTTCCAAGGAAATCACCATGAGCACCCTGATACGTCACCTCCGCAGCGGCGCCCTGCTGCTTGCCGCCGCTGTTCCGCTGCTGGGCATGGCCCAGACCAAGACCGTTCCTGCGGACGTGCTGGCAATGATTCCGGCAGAGATCAAGGCGCGCGGCGCGCTGCGCGTGGGCTCTCAGCAGACCTTCCCGCCCGTCGAGTTCCGCGAGGCGGGCAAGACCGAGGTCACCGGCGCGAGCCGCGACCTGCTGGTCGAGATGGCCCAGCGGCTGGGCCTGAAGATCGAATACGTCCAGGCCGAGTACGCGGCACTGATCCCCGGCCTGGAGGCCGACCGCTTCGACATGGCCTCGGGCGGCATCAGCGACACCGAGGAGCGCGAGCAGAAGGTGGACTTCGTGAACTACATGTTCTCGGGCGGCAGCATCCTGGCGCTGGCGGCCAACACGGACAAGCTGGACACCATCGACGACTTCTGCGGCAAGGGCGTGGCCACGCTGCTGGGCAGCCGCGTCATCATGGCGCAGGTGGAAGCCGCGTCGGAGCGCTGCGTCAAGGCGGGCAAGGGCCCGATCCGTGCCGAGCAGCTGCCCTCCGCGCCCGACGCGCGCATGCAGCTCGACCTCAAGCGCGTGGACGGCTACCTGGGCGACTTCCCCGCCCTGGTGTACATGAGCCAGCAGTTCCCGGGCCGCTACCGCATCGTGGGCGGCAACTACATGCTCACGCAGTACATCACGTCCTGGGCCTTCGCCAAGAACCGCACGGGCCTGCGCGACGCGGTGCAGAAGGCCACGCAATCCATGCTGGAAGACGGCACCTACAAGAAGCTGCTCGACAAGTGGGGCGTGGGCGGAGCGGCCCTGCCCGCAATCAGCATCAACCTGCCGTCCTCCAAACGGACCAAGTAACCGTGAGCCACGGCAGAGGCCCATCCCCCAGGGCCTCTGCCGTCAGGCTCTCCACATTCCACACCGGAGCCGTCGCGTGACCCTCGCTACCCCTTCCGACAACCCTGCCGTCGGCGCAACCCCGCGCCGCGTGGTGCATCGCCGCCACTGGGGCCCCTGGATCTTCGCGGCCCTGGTGCTGCTGGCACTGGCCCTGCTGCTGCAGGCCGCCATCCGCGCCAAGGTGATGGACCTGTCCATCGTCGGCGAATACCTGTTCAGCCGCCTGGTGCTCGAAGGCGCCATCAATTCGCTGATGCTGGGCACCACGGCGCTGTTCCTGGCCGCGGGCGTCGGCCTGGTGGCCGCGCTGATGCGCGTGAGCGGCAACCCCATCCTCACCGCGTTCTCGTCCACCTACGTCTACCTGTTCCGCGGCACGCCGATGCTGATCCAGTTGATCTTCTGGTTCAACGCATTCCCCATCATGTTCCCTCAACTGCACATCGCCATCCCGTTCACGAACTGGGTGCTGGTCGATGCGCAGATGACCCAGGTCATCACGCCCCACGTCGCCGCGCTGATTGGCCTGAGCCTGGCCGAGGGCGCCTACATGGCCGAGATCATCCGCGGCGGCTTCCTGGCCGTGGACAACGGCCAGCGCGACGCAGCGCGCGCCATCGGCATGTCGCAGGGCCTGCTGATGCGCAAGGTGGTCATTCCGCAAGCGGCGCGCATCATCGTGCCTGCGGCGGGCAACCAGTACATCCTGCTGCTCAAGTCCACGTCGCTGGCCTCGGCCATCGGCTACCTGGAGCTGCTGCGCATCTCCACCGACATCTACGCCGCCAACTTCCACGTGGTGGAACTGCTGGCGGTCGCCGGGTTCTGGTACCTGGTGATGACGGCCTTCGCCACCGTGCTGCAGACCGCGCTCGAAAAGCTCTTCCCCCACCGGTAGCCCCATGACGACGCCATCTCCCAACCCCATCGCCATCCAGCTCGATGGCGTGACCAAGTACCGCGGCGCGCAGTGCGTGCTGCGCAACGTGACCGCCGAGATCCCGCGCGGGCAGATCGTGGCCGTGCTCGGCCCTTCGGGCGCGGGCAAGTCCACGCTGCTGCGCTGCGTGAACCACCTGGAGACCATCGACGGCGGTCGCATCGTCGTCGATGGCGGCCTGGTGGGCTACCGCGAGCGCGGCGATGCGCTGCTGCAACTGAGCGACCGCGAGATCAGCCTGCAGCGCCGCACCACCGGCATGGTGTTCCAGAGCTTCAACCTGTTTCGCCACATGACGGTGCTGGACAACGTCACGTCCGGCCCGCTGCACGTGCTGGGCCGCCCCAAGGCCGAGGCCCGCACCCAGGCCCTGGCGCTGCTGCGCCGCGTGGGGCTGGAAGAAAAGGCCAACGTCTATCCGCACCAGCTCTCGGGCGGGCAGCAGCAGCGCGTGGCCATTGCGCGCGCCCTGGCCATGGAGCCCACCGTGATGCTGCTCGACGAGCCCACCAGCGCCCTCGACCCCGAGCTGGCGCAAGAGGTCGTCGCCGTGATCCGCCAGCTCGCCGAGGACGGCATCACCCTGATGATGGCCACGCACGAGATGTCCCTGGCGCGCGACTTCGCCGACCGCGTGCTGTTCATGGTCAACGGCGAGATCGTCGAGGACGTGATGCCCGCGCGCCGCTTCTTCGAAGGCCCCGCGAGCGAGCGCGGGCGCCAATTCCTGTCCCACCACCTGGCCGCCCACTAGCCTATGTCCCAACACCCCTTCCAGCAGCTGCACCACGTCTGCATCGTCGTGCATGACCTCGACAAAGCCGTCGCCTACTACGAAAGCCTGGGCATGGGCCCCTGGTTCGACTACCCCAAGGGCCGCCATCCCTACGTGACCTTCGAGGTGCCCAACAAGGAGGCCTCGGACGCCATGCGCTACAAGTGCCTGGACCTGGGCAACGTCCAGCTCCAGCTGTGCCAGCCGCCGCTGCTCGATTCGCCCCAGCGCCGCTTCCTGGACACGCACGGCGAGGGCGTCTATCACCTGGGTTTCGAGGTGCCCGACTGCGACGTGGCCGAGGCCCACGCGCGCCAGGTCGGCGTGGGCATCACGGCACGGGGCCGCCGCACCGATCATTCCGGCTTCACCTATTTCGATACCCGGTCCGGCGCCGGCGTGGTGCTGGAAGTGCGCACCACGTCCGCCGGATAGCCCTCGCATTGCCCGCGCCATGATGCTTGCCCGCCCCGCCGCTGCCTCCATCGCCACCGATGTCTATCAGCAGTTGCGCGACAAGATCCTGTCGCACGAAGCCAGGCCGGGAGACCGCCTGATCGAGGACGACATCTGCGCGCAGTTGTCGGCGGGCCGCACCCCCGTGCGCGAGGCGCTGCTGCGGCTACAGGGCGAAGGGCTGGTGAGCCGCCACCGGGGCTGGATGGTGGGCAACGGCGCGCCGCTGGCATTCCGCAGCATCTTCGAGGGCCGCATGGCCATCGAGGGCTACGCCACGCGCCTGGCCGCCGAGCGCGCCACGCCCGAGGATCTGGCGTACCTGCGCGACCTGCTCGTGCAGATGGACGCAGCAGAGTCCGTGTCACGCAGCGAAGTCAGCCGCCTGAACCGGCTGTTCCACCGCCGCCTGGTGGCGCTGTCGGACAACACTTACTTCGTGGAACAGCACGAGCGCACGCAGTTCCACTACTGGAGCCTGCGCCTGCCGGTGATCTTCGCGCAGGACCAGCTGGCGCACTCGAACGTGCAGCACGCCGACATCCTGCATGCGCTGGAGCAGCGCAACGGTGACCTGGCCGAGCAGCTCACGCGCAAACACATCGCCACCACCATGCGCATCGTGGCCGATGCGCTGGAAGAGCGCTGACCCATGGCAGACACCCCCGTCCGCGTGCTGCACGCAGGCGCCAGCCACCTGTACCCCGGCGTGCGGCTCGGCGGCCCGGCGGTGCAGGACTGGCCGCTGTGGCAGGCAGGCGATGCCGTGCTGGTCGAGTTCGCCGACCTGACCACCGGCCAGGGCACGGTCGAGGCCCCCGCCCCCGGCGGCTGGCAGGTGCGCGTTGCCGCGCGCACCACGGCCAAGGGCACGGCGACGGCGGCGAAAACCTGGTGGCTGGCCCCCCATCCCAGCCAGCCGGGCCAACTGCGGGTGCGCCGACCCGCGCGCTGAACAACCAACCCTCTCCCCCAAAAAATGCCCGCTCCCAACGCCATGGGCAGCCTGCTCCTCATCGGAGCCATGGCCAGCTTCTCTCTCTCCGACGCCCTGGTGCAGCGCGCAGGCAGCGGCCTGCAGTCCGCGCACCTGGCCTGGCTGCGCTACGTGCTGCTGCTGCTGTCCACGCTGCCCCTGCTGGTGCGCAACCCGTCCCTGGCGCGCAGCAAGCGCCCCGGCGTGCAGGTGCTGCGCGCGGTGGGACTCGTGGGGTCGGCGGTGCTGTTCCTGCAAGGGCTCAAGGCCCTGCCCATCGCCGACGCCACCGCGCTGGTGTTCGCGTCACCGCTGTACGTGACGCTGCTGTCCGCCCTGCTGCTGCGCGAACCCGTGGGCCTGCTGCGCAACCTGCCGGTGATGCTGGGCTTCACGGGCGTGCTCATCGTCGCGCAGCCGGGCGGGGCAGGGTTCAACGCGGCCATGCTCTACCCCATGCTCTCGTCCATGGCCTGGGCCACCTCCGTGATCTGCACGCGCCTGCTGAGCGACTCCGACTCCGCCACCACCACCATGCTCTACTCCGCCGCGCTGGGCGTGGTGGCGCTGTCGCCCACGCTGGGCACCGCCGACGCCGCCGCCGTGGCGGCCCAGTGGCCCTGGCTGCTGGCCATGGCGGTCGCCTGGTGCATGGCGCAGTGGATGGTCATACTGGCCTACCGGCTGGCGCCGCCGGGCGCCATCGCGCCGTTCTCGTACTCCCAGATGCTGTGGGCCGCCATCCTGGGCTGGCTGATGTTCAGCCAGGTGCCCAGCGCGCGCACCGCCGTGGGCATGTCCGTCATCGCGCTCAGCGGCGTGATGGCGGCGTGGATGGCGAACCGACCGACATCCGCTCCCGCCTATTCGGGCCGCCAGCCGCCGCCCAGCACCCTGTAGAGGTCCACGGCTGCCGTGAGGCGCGCCTGGCGCATCTGCGCCAAGGCGTCCTGCGCGCTGAACAGCGTGCGCTGCGCGTCGAGCACGGTCAGCAGCGTGTCCACGCCCTCGCGGTAGCGCAGCTCGGCGAGCTGCAGCGTGCGCTGCGCCTGGGCGACCACCTCGCGCTGTGTGCTTTCCTGGCGCTCGCTGGTGGCGGCGTTGCCCAGAGCGTCCTGCACTTCCTTGAGCGCGCCGCGCACGGCGCTGGCATAGGTCTCGACCAGCACCGCGCGCTGGGAACGGACGGATTCCACCTGCAGCTCCTTGCGCCCGCCGTCGAACAGGCTTTGCACCAGCGATGCCGCCAGCGACGCACTGCCCGTGGCCCCGGCCAGACTCAGCAGCGCCGCGCTGCCCACGCCGCCGCCCGCCGACAGTGCAATGCTGGGCAGCAGGGCGGCGCGCGCGGCGGCCACGTCGGCATCGGCTGCGGCCAGGCGGGCCTCGGCGGCGCGCAGATCGGGGCGGCGGGCCAGCAGCGCCGAC
>NZ_JASGDA010000002.1:0-26175 GCF_047607405.1 Acidovorax sp.
AGCCGGGCGGGGCGCGGGGGGTTCCACAGCGGCGCGGGGCGCAGCGGCGGGCGCGCGCACGGCAGGCGTTGCCTGGGTGGCGGGGGCGGTGATTTGCGGTGATGCCGTTACCGCCGCAGGCGCGCGGCGCGACGCTGGCGGGTCGAACAGCATGGTGTAACTGCGCACGATGTGGCCGGAGCCCCAGTTGGCGTCCAGCACCAGGTCGAGGAAGGGGTCATTGACCGGGCGGTCACTCGTCAGGCGCAGCACCGCCGTGCCATCGGGGCGGCGTTGCAGTCGGATTTGCAGGTTGTTGATGGCCTGCGAGTACTCCATGCCCTGCGAACGGAAGACCTCGGGCGATGCCGTGGTGGCGCGCAGGGTGTCGGCCTCGGTCGGGGTGATCTGGGGCAGGTCGATTTCGGCACGCAGAGGCTCACCCAGGGCAGACTGCACGGTGATGCGACCGAGCGCCAGGGCCGAGGCGTCGCCAGCGTAGAAGCCGATCGACGCTACGGCCGCAGCCGCCAGGACAGAGAATTTCCAACGATGCATGTTTGCCATCAACTGATTAGATTTGTGTGCAGCTCGGTCGAGCGGTGCATTTTTTTGCATGATCTGGTCCCGCCCCGGCGCGTGAAAATATGTAAAAAGCACCATAGCATCAATGTTTTGCACTGACAAGCTGAGGTGGTGCCGAAGCTTTGAGCGATGTGCCAGGGCCCCGGCTTGGGACGCCAGGATGTTGTCAATTGCCAACGCGGCGTAACTGGGTGTGTCGAGGGTCGCCGCATTAAAAAAGCGCCCGCAGCAGGGCTGCGCGCGCTTTCGGGGCGGGGGTGTCAGGCGTCGAGCAGGATGCGCAGCATGCGGCGCAAGGGCTCTGCCGCGCCCCACAGGAGCTGGTCGCCGATGGTGAAGGCACCCACGTACTCGGGGCCCATGGCGAGCTTGCGGATGCGGCCCACGGGGATCTGCATGGTGCCGGTCACCGCGACGGGCGTCAGGTCCTTGATGGTGGCCTCGCGGGTGTTGGGCACCACCTTCACCCATTCGTTGTCGGCGGCGATCAGGGCCTCGATGTCGGCCACGGGCACGTCCTTCTTGAGCTTGAAGGTCAGCGCCTGGCTGTGGCAGCGCATGGCGCCCACGCGCACGCAGAAACCATCGACCGGCACGGCAGCGGTGCCGAAGCCCTCGCCCTGGCCCAGGATCTTGTTGGTTTCGGCCATGCCCTTCCACTCTTCCTTGGACATGCCGTTGCCCAGGTCCTTGTCGATCCAGGGGATCAGCGAGCCGCCCAGCGGCACGCCGAAGTTGGCCGTCTCGGCGGCGGTCAGCGCGCGCTGCTTGGCGATGACCTTGCGGTCGATCTCCAGGATGGCGCTCTTGGGGTCGTCCAGCAGGTCGCGCACCTCGCCATTGAGCGTGCCGTACTGCGTGAGCAACTCGCGCATGTGCTGCGCGCCGCCGCCGCTGGCAGCCTGGTAGGTCTGGGTGCTCATCCATTCGACCAGGCCCGCCTTGTACAGGGCACCCACGCCCATGAGCATGCAGCTCACGGTGCAGTTGCCGCCGATCCAGTCCTTGCCCCTGTTGGCGAGCGCATTCTTGATGACGGGCATGTTCACCGGATCGAGCACGATGACGGCGTTCTTCTCCATGCGCAGGGCCGAGGCCGCGTCGATCCAGTGGCCGCCCCAGCCTGCGGCGCGCAGCTTGGGATAGACCTCGTTGGTGTAGTCGCCGCCCTGGGCGGTGATGATGATCTCGCAGCGCTTGAGCTGCTCGATGTCGAACGCATCCTGCAGCGTGGTTTCGTTCTTCGCCTGGGCAGGGGCCTTGCCGCCCGCGTTCGAGGTGGAGAAGAACAGGGGCTCGATCAGGTCGAAGTCCTTCTCCTGCACCATGCGGTCCATCAGCACCGAGCCGACCATGCCGCGCCAGCCGACCAGACCTACCAACTTGCTCATTTTCAACGCCCTTTCAAGTTAAGAAACAGTGCCCGACCGGCCTGTCTGCCCCGGCTCGTCTGGGGCCAGGAAGGGCGCACGACGATGCCGGAGCTGAGTCAGCCCTTAATGGTCGTGGTTTTGGTGGTGATTGCGCGCGCGGCCACGCCAGCCATGGCGGCAGTGGCGGTGTTCGGGGTGAACGGGCGGGCGGCAAACATAGGCGGCGATTGTAGCGGCCCGCGCGCTTGCCAGGCGGCCTGTTCCTTTTGTGCGACGCAGCACGCCCGCGCGGGGCGCAGTATTGTTGACGTTTGCGCGGTAGCCGCGCGCCAGGCGGCATGGCAGACTGCGTCTTCTTCTTTCTTTGGTTTCTTTTTGATGGAAAGGGCATCCCATGGCCGGTTGGTACGAACTCAGCAAGAGCAGTGACGGGCAGTTCCGCTTCGTGTTGAAGGCAGGCAATGCCGAGATCATCCTCACCAGTGAGCTGTATGCCGCCAAGGCATCGGCACAGAACGGCATCGCCTCGGTGCAGGCCAACGCCGCGCTGGACGAGCGCTACGAGCGCAAGGAATCGTCCAACGGCAAGAGCTATTTCACCCTCAAGGCGGCCAACCACCAGGTCATCGGCACCAGCCAGATGTACGCCAGCGCCCAGACGCGCGACGGCGGCATCGCCTCGGTCAAGGCCAATGGGGCGACGGCGCAGGTCAAGGATCTGACCTGAGCCGGATATAGGTTCCCATCAACTAAAAATGCAGCCGCGAGGCTGCTTTTTTTTGTAGTTTTAGACATCCGCACAGTCGAATTCGGGCAGAACCACTTCCCAGCGCTGGCAGCGCGCTCCTGTGTCGCCTGGTTTGGCCGTGCGCGCGTGGATGGCTGCGACCCGCGCGGCAACGATGTGGCCCGGCGGGAGCGCGAACTTTGATGACATCTGGCCGACGGTCTGGCCCGATGCGCTGGTGAGCTCCCAACCCGGCTTGCTGTCCATGCGGGGGCGAAGTGTGAGTGGATCGCCGATGCGCAGCGCGGCGATAACTTGGTGGACGGGCGGGGCTTGCCTGCCAGGCCAGGAGAGATAGACCTCATCGCGCTTGCAGGTGTGGGTGCGAACGCGCTGACTGGCTGCGAGAGACATTGGGGGCGGTGCAGGCCGTGTGCGCAATGCCAGGGGCGGCACATCCGGCACGAAAGGATGGCGCTGGCCTATCCGCTCGCACAGGGTCAATGTCTGCCGTGCGCGGGTCATTGCCACGTAGAACAAGCGCCGCTCTTCATCCTTGCGCGACTGCCAGCCGCCGGCGTCCAGGATCAGCGCATGGTCGAATTCCAAGCCCTTGGCGCGGTGCGCGGTCATCAACAGCAGCGGCGCGTGGGGCCGGGGCGTTCCGGTTTTCCTGGCGCTGAAGTCGAATTCGTACAAGTCGTCGATCAGGTCGTCCGCCACCACTTCGCCTTGGGGCGTGGCGGCCTGGGTTTCTTCGATGAACTGGCCCAGCGCGGCCAGGAAGGGGTTGCCGGCGACCTCGTCCTGCCGTGGCCCGTAGCGTCGGAACCAGCGGCTCAAAGCCTGCGCGCGCAGCACCATGCGTTTGCGTGCGGGGCTGCGGCCTTCACCGCGCAGCAGATTCAGCAGAGCGGCTCCTTCGCGTGATGCGTGCAGCGGGATGAGCGGTTTTTCGTCCATGCGCTGTACCGGAATGCCACGGCTGCGGCACAAGGCGTGCAGCGCGTCCAGATCGTCCCGCCGGCGGGCCAGGACGGCGAAATGTCCCCAACGTCCGGCGTTGTCCGTGTCGCCGCGCAGCGCGTACAGGCGCTCCAGTTCGGCCAGCGCGATGGAGGCTTCCTGTTCGTCGTGCGGTGGTACTTCAAGGACATGCACCCGCCCTTCGGTCAAAGAGTCCATGCGTGCCCAGTCGCCGCCCGCAGGCTGGTCGCGCCGCGCCTGGTCGATGCGCAACTGCTGATCGTGCTTCATGCGATTGCGCGCGGGTGCTATGACCTGGGCTGCGCAGTCGATGATGTGGGCCGTGGATCGGTAGTTTTCCAGCAGGTTGAAACGCTGCGCCTGGTAGTCAGCCTCGAATTGGCGGATGTAGCGCACGTCCGCGCCATCGAAGGCGTAGATATTCTGGTCGTCGTCCCCAACGGCCATCAGCGACAGGCGGTCGTGTTCCGCCTGGAGGCTGCGCCCGGCCAGTGCGCTGATGAGCGCGTAGTGCTCGCCGTTGATGTCCTGGTATTCATCTACCAGCAGGAAGCGCAGGCCCGCCAGCAGGCGTTCGCGCGCCAGGGAGGTCTCGTCGTCCTCGCCGCCGCTGGGTGCGGCCTTTTGCAGGCAGGCCGTGGCCTGGCGGATGACCGCAGAAAAATCAATGCTTTCGCCCCGCTCCAGCGCCACGGCATAGCTGGTGCCAGTCAGGCGCATGGCCAGGCTGTGCAAGGTCTGCACCGCAACGCCCGCCGCATCCTGGCCCACCAACGACCACAAGCGGGCGCGGATTTCGGCGGCTGCGCTGCGGTTGTAGGTCAGCACCATGATTTCCTCGGGCTGAACCATGCACTCGCGCAGCAGCCAGGCGATGCGATGCACGATCACGCGCGTCTTGCCCGCGCCGGGGCCCGCCAGCACGAGCTGGCTGCCTTCGGGTTTGGCTGCAACGATGGCCTGCTGCGCCGGGTTGCGCAGTTCGGTGAGGATGCGGCGGTGCGCGGCTTCAGTAGTGGCGAGTTCGAGCACGTCTTTTCGGTCCGCGAACCAGCGGCGCACGAACTCCTGCCAGCTCAGGCTGAAGTATTCGACGATGAAGCGCATGGCTTCCTGCGCCTTGTGCAGCGCGAGCTTGGCGTACTCGGCCATCACATGGATCTGGATGGTCTTGTCCTTGTAGTGCAGTGCCAGTTCGGCGTAGTCGGCCTTGCTGAACTGGCGGCGGTTCGCCTCGGCATCGAACCGGATGCGCATGGCGGACCGGAAGACGGCCTTGCCGCGCGCCAGGTGCAGCACCTCGTTGGCGTCCAGGTAGAGCAGGGCGGCGCGCAGCGCCGTGTCCCAGTCCTTGATCTCCAGGTCGGCCAGGGTGGCATCGGCTTGCAGCAGGGCTTCCAGCTCGCCCTGCTTGCAGGTGGCCAGCAGGGCGTTGTTCTTGCGCAGTCCGTCGAAGGTGGCAACCAGCGCCTGCGCCAGCCGCATGCGGCGTGCGCGCGTGGCTTCAATGCTCTGCCAACTGCGTTGCAGGCGTACGTGGCGCAGGTCGCCGCCGCCGGGGCGCATGGCAAAGAAGCCGCGTTGCGCGTCGCCGCCGCTTTCGCCAAAAGGCTCTGCGAAGGATTTGAGCAGGCGGCCCAGGCGTGGCGGGTCAAGGTCAAGCTGCGTGTCGCGCCGCAACACGTCGCACAGGCTGCGCACATCGAGAGGCTGCCATTCCTGCTGATCGGCGTCGGGTGCGGTTTCGCGCAGGTGGGTGAGCAGGGCGTTTTCCAGGTGCGCGAGTTCCGCGAGGCGCTGCGTGGTGGGCGGCTCCTTGTGGAAGATGACGCCCAGTTCCGTGTCGTTGGACAGCAGTCGCCAGCGATCCAATTCGCGCAGCATGGCGGCGATGGTGCGTGAGTCCAGGCCGGTGATGCCCATCAGCTCGTCGGTGGACAGGCTTTCGTCATCCTCGGTGTTCATCAGCGCCGAGACGATGGCCAGGTAGGGCGCAATGTCGGTGTCGGCCCCCAGTTTTTTCAGCAGGCGCTCGCGTGCCTCGTCCTCATTGGCGACCAGCAGGCTGCCGGGGAAGACGCGCGTGTGGTTTTCGTGCCGCTCCAGGATGCGGGATTCTTCGAGCCAGGCGATGGCGATGCGCACCTTGGTGTCGGCATCGCGGGCGTCGGGGTCGATGCGCTGCTTGTCTGGCGTCTGGCGCAGGATTTCGCCGGTGGATGCCACGACTTCGTCTTCGGCCCGGTCGCGTGCCCTGATGGCGCGCAGCGCCCGCAGGATGGACTGGATGTCGCCCTGGGTCAGGCGCGCGTTCTTCAGCAGGCGGAACTGCACGTCCATGTCCGCTTCGTCATGCAGCAGCACGCAGCGCGCGGGCGCCTGGTCGCGCCCAGCGCGCCCGGCTTCTTGCAGGTAGTTTTCGAGCGAGCCGGGCGTGTCCAGGTGGATGACCAGGCGCACGTCGGGCTTGTCCACGCCCATGCCGAAGGCATTGGTGGCGGCGATGACTTGAAGATCGCCGCGGATGAATGCCTCTTGCACTGCGCGCTTTTCCTCGCCCTGCATGCCGCCGTGGAAGTGTGCGCATTTCAGTTCGGCGCTTTTCAGAAAGCCTGCGACTTCTTCCACCGTTTTCTGGCGTGCGCAGAACACGATGGCACCGCCGCCGTCCTGCAACGCATCCTGTAACAGGCGCAGCGCGGCGGCGTACTTGGTGGCCGTGGGCACGGCATGCACCTCGTAGAGCAGGTTCTTGCGTTCCACGCCGCCTTCAAGGCGCGAGAGCTGCATGCCCAGGTGCTTGCC
The DNA here is from genome assembly GCF_047607405.1 of Acidovorax sp. Lineage (GTDB taxonomy): Bacteria > Pseudomonadota > Gammaproteobacteria > Burkholderiales > Burkholderiaceae_C > Acidovorax. The sequence continues at coordinate 6,457 of NZ_JASGDA010000002.1, forward strand.
GAAGTGCTGGCAGATGTCCTGCACCACGTCGGGCTTGGCGGTGGCGGTGAAGCAGAACACGGGCGACGGGTTCTTGTACGTCTTGCGGATGAAGCGCGAAACGTACAGGTAGTCGGGCCGGAAGTCGTGCCCCCATTTGGAGAGGCAATGCGCCTCGTCGAACACCCAGGCGCGCACCTCGCGGTGGGTTAGCGCATGGGTGAACGCCGTGCTGCGGAATTGCTCGGGCGCGACGAAGATCAGCCCCAGGTCGCCCAGGCGCAGCTTGTCGAGCGTGGCGCGGCGCTCCAGCGGGGTGAGCAGGCTGTTGAGGTATCCGGCGCAGGTGATGCCGTTCGCCAGCAGGCCGTCCACCTGATCCTTCATCAGCGATTGCAGTGGTGACACCACCACCGTCAGACAGCCGGTGCGAAAGAAATGTGCCAGTGCGGGCAACTGGTAGCACACCGATTTGCCGCCGCCCGTGGGCAGGATGGCCAGCGTGGGCGTGCCCGCCATGCCGTGTTCGACGATGACGCGCTGCAAGCTGCGGCCATCGGGTGTGCTGGGCGAGGCGCGAAAGTCGGTGATCTTCGGGAAGAAACGCGGCAGCAGAGCATCCAGCCGGTGCTGCTCGCGGCACCAGTCGCATTGCGGCTCGTTGCAGGGCGTGTCGCGCAGCGCGCGGATGGCCTCGCGCGTGCGCGGGTGGGCATGGCCCACCCAGGGCGGCAGCACGGAATTGCCTCCGGCCACGCGCAGCCAGGCCAGCGTGTAGGCCAGCGGCTTGTGCCAGCTTGTGTCGGGCAGCCATTCGTTCACCGCGCGGCGTTGCGCAGTGGCGCATACCTTGCCCTTGGTGGCGCGCATCCAGGCCAGCTTGGCTTCCACCAGCGACGGACGAGGTTCGCCGCGCCAGCCTTGCAGCAGCGCGGCGAGGCCAGTCTGGGCGGCGTCTTCGGATGTCAGCAGGAAGTGCAGACAAAGGGTTTCTTCCGGGTGTTGCACCGCGCGTTCGCGCAGGGCTTGGCACTGATCGAGGAAAAGTTCATGGGCCAACTCGGCATCCCGCACCGAATCGTTGCGCGAGGTGGTGCATAGCTTGTAGTCCTTCACCAGCCGGTGATAGGGGTTCTGCGGAAAGGCGATGGGCGATAGCTCCAGCGTATCGACCTGGGGCAGGCGGTGCAGCGCCAGCGCGGGGTACAGGTGGGCGAGTACCGGCTGGTCGAACTGCGCGCAGTTGTGGCCCAGCACGAAATGGGCGCCGTGCGTGAAGTGGTCGAGGCGGGTGGCGAAATCCGGCGTGCTCTTTTTCAGGTGCAGCCGTTCATTCAGATCGGGCCGGAAAGCGCCCACGTCGCGCAGGTCCAGCCGGTCGTGCGCGGATGTGCCCACGTCGATGCACAGGCAGCAGGTGGCTGGGTCCGGCTGCGTGGTCATGGGGCGAAAGCGTGGTCCAGCGCCGGGCCGATGCTGCGCCAGCCGAACACGGGCGCGCTGCTGCGCGGCTGGTCGGCATCGCCGCCATAGATCAGCAGGCGGCGCGGCGTGTTGCTCAATGCGGCAAAGCGCGAGAGCGGCGCAAACCAGTCCTCGGCCACGGTGCGGCCCGACTTGCATTCGATGGCGGCCACGATGTCTTCGCCGCGCGTGACCAGCAGATCGACCTTGTTGCCTGCGGAGTCGCGCCAGAAGTGCAGTTCTTCGGCCAGCAGGGCGTTGCGGCGGCGCTTGACGAATTCGCCGACTACCCAGGTCTCGAACAGTGGGCCGCGCAGGTTGCCGATGGACAGTTCGTCGGCGCCGCGCACGCCCGCCAGCCAGGCGGCGAAACCGGTGTCGAGGAAGTAGAGCTTGGGTGTCTTGGTCAGGCGCTTGCCGAAGTTGCGGTGAAAGGGCGCCAGGCGCATCACGAGGTAGCTGGCCTCCAGCACCGACAGCCAGGCGTGAGCGGTGTTGTGGGTGATGCCGCAGTCGGCGGCCAGGGCCGAGAGGTTGAGCAACTGGCCCGTGCGCGCCGCGCACATGAGCACGAAGCGGTGGAAGGCGTCGAGGTCGCGCACCTGCAGCAGGCGGCGCACGTCGCGCTCGACGTAGGTGGACAGGTAGTCGGCAAACCAGATGTGGGGCGGAATCCCGCGGTCATACAGCGGCGGGTAGGCGCCGCGCCAGAGCCAGTCCTCCAGGCGGCTTTCGGTGTGTGTTGCAACCTCGTTCCAGGCGAAGGGCAGCAGGTGCAGCAGTCCCACGCGCCCGGCGAGCGATTGGGCAATGCCGTCCATCAGCCCGAACTGCTGCGAGCCGGTGAGCACGAACAGGCCCATGCGCCGCTCGCCATCGACGCGGGTTTGCAGGTAGGAGAAGATTTCCGGCACCCGCTGCGCCTCGTCGATGATCGCGCCGTCGGGGTATTGGGCGAGAAAGCCGCGCGGGTCGTTGGCGGCCAATGCGCGCACGTCGGGGTCTTCGAGGCTGGTGTAGGGCTTGCCCGCGAACGCGGCGCGCGCCAGCGTGGTCTTGCCGGACTGGCGTGGGCCGGTGATGGCGACGATGGGGTAGTAGCTTGCCAATTCCAGCAGGCGCGGCAGGGCGTGGCGCGAGATCATGGGGCCATGCTAGCCGCTGCTCTGCAAATTGGCAATTGAATTGCCAATTTGCATGCCGTGAATCAGCGCAGCGCCTGCACCACCGCGTCGCCCATCTGCGCAGTGCCAACCTTGGTCGTGCCTTCGCTCCAGATGTCGGGCGTGCGCAGGCCCTGGGCAAGCACCTGCTTGACGGCGTTCTCGATGCGGTCGGCGGCCTCGGTCTGGTTCAGGCTGAAGCGCAGCATCATCGCGGCGCTGAGGATGGTGGCGAGTGGGTTCGCCACGCCCTTGCCCGCGATGTCGGGCGCGCTGCCGTGGCTGGGCTCGTACAGGCCCTGGTTGCTGCTGTTCAGGCTGGCGCTGGGCAGCATGCCGATGGAGCCCGTCAGCATGGAGGCTTCATCAGAGAGGATGTCGCCGAACATGTTGCCCGTGACGATCACGTCGAAGGCCTTGGGCTTCTTCACGAGCTGCATGGCGGCGTTGTCCACGTACATGTGTTCCAGCGTCACGTCGGGGTAGTCCTTGTGGACTTCCGTCACCACGTCCTTCCAGAACTGGAAGGTCTCCAGCACGTTGGCCTTGTCCACGCTGGTGACCTTCTTGTTGCGCTTGCGGGCGGCCTCGAAGGCGACGCGGGCGATGCGTTCGATTTCGGGCTTGGAATAGCGCATGGTGTCGAAGGCTTCCTCGGCACCGGGGAAGTGGCCGTCGGCGGCGGTGCGGCGGCCACGCGGCTGGCCGAAGTAGATGTCGCCCGTCAGCTCGCGGATGATGAGGATGTCCAGGCCCGCGATCAGCTCGGGCTTGAGGCTGGACGCGCCCACGAGCTGCTCGTAGCAGATGGCGGGGCGGAAGTTGGCGAACAGGCCCAGGTTCTTGCGCAGGCCCAGGATGGCCTGCTCGGGGCGCAAGGGGCGGTCGAGCGTGTCGTACTTCCAGTCGCCCACGGCGCCGAAGAGCACGGCGTCGGCTTCTTTCGCCAATTTCAAAGTGGCCTCGGGCAGCGGGTGGCCGTGGGCGTCGTAGGCGGCGCCGCCGACCAGGGCGGATTCCATCTCGAACTTCAGGTCCAACACTTCCAGAACCTTGACGGCTTCCGCGACGATTTCGGTGCCGATGCCGTCACCCGGCAGAACTGCGATTTTCATGGATTTTGCTTCTCTATTGATAGCTGCTAGCGCTTTCTGGATAAGCGCTAGAGGCCGATTTGACTGATATTTTCTCAGGACGCCATGGAGTGCGCGAGCCAGGGCTTGGTCGCCAGGCGCTCGGCCTCGAAGGCGCGGATCTTGTCGGACTGGCGCAGGGTCAGGCCGATGTCGTCAAAGCCGTTGAGCAGGCAGTACTTTCGGAAGGCGATCACGTCGAACGGGATCTCCTCGCCCTGCGGGCGCACGATGACCTGGCGCTCCAGGTCGATGGTGAGTTCGTAGCCGGGGAAGGCTGCCACTTCATCGAACAACTGCGCCACGGTGGCCTCTGGCAGCACGATGGGCAGCAGGCCGTTCTTGAAGCAGTTGTTGAAGAAGATGTCGGCAAAGCTGGGCGCGATGATGGCGCGAAAGCCGTATTGGTCCAGCGCCCAGGGCGCGTGCTCGCGGCTGGAGCCGCAGCCGAAGTTCTTGCGGGCGATGAGGATACTCGCGCCTTTGTAGCGCGGCTGGTTCAGCACGAAGTCGGGGTTGGGCTTGCGCTGGCTTTCGGGCACGCCCGGCTCGCCCTTGTCCAGGTAGCGCCATTCGTCGAACAGGTTGGGGCCGAAGCCGGTGCGCTTGATGGACTTCAGGAACTGCTTGGGAATGATGGCGTCGGTGTCCACGTTCTCGCGGTCCATGGGGGCCACGAGGCCCTTGTGTACGGTGAATTTCTGCATGGCGGTCTTCTTACTTGGCTGCGCGCTCGATGGCGCCGCCCGCGCGTTGCACGTCCTGGCCCACGCCCTTGACGGTGTTGCAGCCTGCCAGCACGAAGCTGAGGGCGAGGGCAAGTGCGAGAGTGAAAGGGGTGGCAGTGTTCTTCATGGCAAGGCTCCTTTTGGCTTCAGGCGAACTGGCGGATGTCAACGAAATGGCCGTGGACGGCGGCGGCTGCGGCCATGGCGGGCGAGACGAGGTGCGTGCGGCCCCCTGCGCCCTGGCGGCCTTCAAAGTTGCGGTTGCTGGTGCTGGCGCAGCGCTCCCCGGGCTCCAGGCGGTCGGCGTTCATCGCCAGGCACATGCTGCAACCCGGCTCGCGCCATTCAAAGCCTGCGGCCTTGAAGATTTCATGCAGGCCCTCGCGCTCGGCCTGCTCCTTCACCAGGCCCGAGCCGGGCACGACCATGGCGAGCTTGACGTTCTTGGCCACCTTCTGGCCCAGCTTCTTGACCACGGCGGCGGCCTCGCGCATGTCCTCGATGCGGCTGTTGGTGCAACTGCCGATGAACACCTTGTCGATGAAGATGTCGTTCAGTGGCTTGCCGGGTTCCAGCGCCATGTAGGTCAGCGCACGCTCGATCGCGCCGCGCTTGTTCGCGTCCTTTTCCTTGTCGGGGTCGGGCACGCGGGCGTCCACGCCCAGCACCATCTCGGGGCTGGTGCCCCAGGTCACCTGCGGCACGATTTCAGAGGCGTCGAGCTTGACCACGGCGTCCCAGTGCGCGTCGGGGTCGGAGTGCAGCGTCTTCCAGTACGCCACGGCCTGGTCCCACTCCACGCCCGTGGGCGACAGGGGGCGGCCCTTCACGTATTCAATCGTCTTGTCATCCACGGCCACCAGGCCAGCGCGCGCGCCGCCTTCGATCGCCATATTGCACACGGTCATGCGGCCTTCCATGCTCATGGCGCGGAAGACGGAGCCTGCGAACTCGATGGTGTAGCCCGTGCCGCCCGCCGTGCCGATCTTGCCGATGATGGCGAGCACCACGTCCTTGGGCGTCACGCCGGGGGCAAGCTGGCCATCCACCTGCACCAGCATGTTCTTGGCCTTCTTGGCCAGCAGGGTCTGGGTTGCCATCACGTGCTCGACCTCGCTGGTGCCGATACCGTGGGCCAGCGCGCCGAACGCGCCGTGCGTGCTGGTGTGGCTGTCGCCGCAGACGACGGTCATGCCCGGCAGGGTCGCGCCGTTCTCCGGCCCGATCACGTGCACGATGCCCTGGCGCTTGTGCATGAAGGGGAAGAACGCCGCTGGCGTGATGGTCGCCATGTTGTCGTTCAGCGTGGTGATCTGCTCCTTGCTGATCGGGTCGGTGATGCCGTCGTAGCCGTTTTCCCAGCCCGTCGTGGGCGTGTTGTGGTCGGCGGTGCCCACGATGGAACTCATGCGCCAGACCTTGCGGCCCGCTTCGCGCAGGCCCTCGAACGCCTGCGGGCTGGTCACTTCGTGTACCAGGTGGCGGTCGATGTAGAGGATGGACGTGCCGTCTTCCTCGGTGTGGACGACGTGCTCGTCCCAGATCTTGTCGTACAGGGTGCGTCCCATGGTGTCGCTCTACTTTCTAGGTGGGGGTTGGGATTTTAGGACTGAGGTGTTCTGCGAGTAATCGGGCCGTAACAGGCAGGGCGTCAAAGTCGCGGGCCACCACGCGCAGCTCGCGTTTCGCCCAGGGTTCGTTGAGTGGCACGGCGACGAGGCGGCCCACGCCGCGCATCAGCTCGAAAGCGCGGTCGGGCAGCAGGCCCACGCCCAGGCCGTTGTCGATCATGCGGCACATGGCGTCCAGGCCCGTCACCTGGATGCGCTGGCGCAGCGGGCGGCCTGCGGCGGCTGCGGCGGCGCGCATGGCAAGGCTGATGCTGCTGTTGGCGTGCAGGCCCACGATGTCCCAGTCCAGAATCTCATCAAATTTGATAGCTGCTTGCGCAGACAGGGCGTGCGCTTGCGGCACAACAAGCACCAAATGGTCGCTGCGGTACGGGCGGCTTTGCAGGTCGCCATCCGTCGCCGTGGGCGGCACGTTGCACAGCCCCAAATCCGCCGCGCCCTCGCGCACGGCGTGCAGCACGTCGCTGCTCAGGTGCTCTTGCAGGTCGATCTTGATCTGGCTGTGCTGCCGGGCGAACGCGCCCAGATCTTCGGGCAAGAACTGAAAGATGGCCGAGATGTTGGCGTGTATCCGCACGTGGCCGCGCACGCCGTCGGCGTATTCGCTCAGTTCGCCCTGCATGCGCTCCAGGCCGAACAGCACCGTGCGCGCATGGTGCAGCAGGCTCTCGCCTGCCGGGGTCAGCGTCACGCCCCGGCTGTGGCGGTAGAGCAGGGCGGTATCCACGGCGCTTTCCAGGTCGGACAGGCGCTTGCTGACGGCCGATGCCGCGATGAACTCCCGCTCCGCCGCCCGGCCAATGCTGCCCAGCTCGCACACGGCCACGAAGAGCTGGAGCGAGGTCAGGTCGATGCGGCGCGCAAAGCTGCGCTCGGAGCTTTTCATCAGGGTGGCAGAATGTTCTTGTTTGGCGATGGCTTTTGGTATTTTCTAATAGATATAGATCGCTCGCCATCGTGAAACGCGATGTCATTCTTCTGCGTAAGGCTACCCCTGGGTGCAGTACTTCGGGTTGACCCTGAACGCTGGTTCAAGGTTAAGGTGCGTGCTCCAGGAGAACCCTTGCCATGTCCCACCGCATCCTTCACGTCGTCAGCAACGTCGCGCGCTACGGCGACTCCACCGAACCGACAGGGCTGTGGCTGTCGGAGCTGACCCACGCCTGGGACGTGTTCGCGGCGCGGGGGTATGAACAGCGCATCGTCAGCCCGCTGGGCGGCGTCTCGCCGCTGGAGCCACGGTCGCTGAAATGGCCTAACCTCGATGCCACGGCAAAGCACTGGCGGGCCGATGCGGAGCGCATGGCGCTGCTGTCCAACACCGCCCGGCCCGATGACATCGACCCGGCGGATTTCGACGCGATCTACTTCACGGGCGGGCATGCGGTGATGTGGGACTTTGCCGATGCGCAAGGGCTGCAGCGCATCACGCGGGGCATCTGGGAGCAGGGCGGCATCGTCTCGTCGGTGTGCCATGGCTACTGCGGCTTGCTGAACGTCACGCTGTCGAGCGGCGCGCTGCTGGTGGCGGGGCGCAAGCTCACCGGCTTTTCGTGGACAGAAGAAGTGCTGGCAGGCGTGGCCCGCAAGGTGCCCTACAACGCCGAGGCAGAAATGAAGCGGCGCGGCGCGCTCTACGAGAAAGCGCGGCTGCCCTTCGTCTCCAACGTGGTGGTGGACGGCCGCCTGGTCACGGGCCAGAACCCGCAGTCGGCCAAGGCCACCGCCGAGCACGTGGCAGCGCTACTGCGCTAGCCGCATCTCCGACAGCACGCGCCGGGCGTTGGCCGCGCAGCTCATGTCCTGCGGCTTGGCCTCGATCTGCGCCGTCAGCTCCAGCAATTGCGCCTTGGCTTGAGCGAGCTGGGCCTGCTGCGCCTCGATCTCCTGCACCTTGCGGTGCAGCGTGCCCACCAGCGCGCCGTGCTCCCACTGCACCAAGTCGCCGGGCAGCAGCGCGCGCAGCTCGTCCAGGCTGAAGCCCGCCTGCTGCGCGGTGGCGATCAATTGCAGCGCCAGCACCGCGTCTTGCGGGTAGCTGCGGTAGCCGTTGGCCTGCCGCGCAACGGTCTTGAGCAGGCCGATGCGTTCATAGAAGCGGATGCGCGACGGCGCGAGGCCCGTGCGCTGGGCGAGTTCGCCGATCTTCATGGTCGTGCTGCTCCTGGGGTGTTTGACATTGAACCTGGCTTCAAGCTTAAGCTGCGCCGCGTTGATACGCGAGGACTACCGACATGCAAACGATATTGGGCGCCAACGGCCAGATCGCCGTCGAACTGGCGCGGGAGCTGCAGCGCAACTACGACACGGGCGGCCTGCGCCTGGTCAGCCGCACGCCGCGCAAGGTACACGACACCGACCACCTCGTCGCCGCCAACCTGCTGGACGCCAAGCAGACCGCCGAGGCCGTGCAGGGCAGCAGCGTCGTCTATTTCACCGCCGGGCTGCCGCCCGACACGGCCCTATGGGAAGCGCAGTTTCCGACCATGCTGCGCAACGCGCTGGACGCCTGCCGCGCGGCGGGCGCGAAGTTTGCCTACTTTGACAACACCTACATGTACCCGCAGGACGACCGGCTGCTGACCGAATCGACTCCCTTCGCGCCCGTGGGCCGCAAGGGCCGGGTGCGCGCAGCCATGGCGCGCATGGTGCTCGATGAAATGGCGCGCGGCGACATCCCCGTGCTGATTGGCCGCGCGCCGGAGTTCTACGGCCCCGGCAAGACGCAGAGCTTTACCAACGCGCTGGTCATCGACCGGCTGAAAGCGGGCCAGAAACCCCGCGTGCCGGTGCGAGACGACACGCGGCGCACGCTGATCTGGACGCCGGACGCCAGCCGCGCCCTGGCCGCCCTGGGCAACGCGCCGGATGCGTTCGGGCAGACCTGGCATCTGCCATGCAGCGACGACCGGCCCACGTACCGCGAGTTCGTCGCCATGGCCGCGCAGGCGCTGGGGCGCGGTGCGGGCTACACGGTCGTCAGCCGCTGGACGCTGGCGGCTGCGGGCATCTTTTCCCGCCCGGTGCGCGAGATCCAGGAACTGCTGCCGCGCTACCGGCAGGACAACCTGTTCGACTCCAGCAAGTTCAAGCAACGCTTCCCGGACTTTGCCGTGACCACCTACCGCGAGGGGCTGGCGCAGGTCTAGGCGACTCAGGCGCGCTTGACCTCATAGCGCAACTCCGCCACCTTGTCCGCATGGCGCTGCATCCATTCGCAGGTGTTGCACTTCAGATTTGAGGCCGCCAAGCGCTACAGGCCAATTTGAATGGAGCCCCGTTCGCGGCATGGCTGTTCTTCACGAACAACAAGTCAAGCACTTCAAGACCTTCGTGACAATAAGCTGGGTGAAGGAGGGGCTGGTGCTGTCAATTTTGGGTAAAAACAGCCTCTAGCGCTTATCTGGTAAGCACTGATAGCTATCATTTCAGGAGAACGCAGCAATCCCCGTCTGCGCCCGACCCAGGATCAGCGCATGCACATCGTGCGTACCTTCGTAGGTGTTCACCACTTCCAGGTTCACCAGGTGCCGCGCCACGCCGAATTCGTCGCTGATGCCGTTGCCGCCCATCATGTCGCGCGCCAGGCGGGCAATGTCCAGCGCCTTGCCGCAGCTGTTGCGCTTGATGAGCGAGGTGCCCTCGACCGACGCCGTGCCCGCGTCCTTCATGCGACCGAACTGCAGGCAGGCTTGCAGGCCGATGGCGATCTCGGTCTGCATGTCGGCCAGCTTTTTCTGGATGAGCTGGTTGGCAGCGAGCGGGCGGCCGAACTGCTTGCGGTCCAGCGTGTACTGGCGGGCCGTGTGCCAGCAGAACTCCGCCGCGCCCAGCGCCCCCCAGGCGATGCCGTAGCGGGCGCTGTTGAGGCAGGTGAAGGGGCCTTTGAGGCCCTGCACCTCGGGGAAGGCGTTTTCCTCGGGCACGAACACGTCGTCCATCACGATCTCGCCGGTGATGCTGGCGCGCAGGCCCACCTTGCCGTGGATGGCGGGGGTGCTCAATCCCTTCATGCCCTTCTCCAGCACAAAGCCGCGTATCGGCCCCACCGCGCCGCCTTCGGAAACTTCCTTGGCCCACACCACGAACACGTCGGCCACCGGGCTGTTGGTGATCCACATCTTGCTGCCCTTCAGCCGGTAGCCGCCGTCCGTCTTGTAGGCCCGCGTCGCCATGCTGCCGGGGTCGGAGCCGTGGTCGGGCTCGGTCAGGCCGAAGCAGCCGATCCACTCGCCCGAGGCCAGCTTGGGCAGGTATTTCTGCTTCTGCGCCTCGGTGCCGAACTCATGGATGGGCACCATCACCAGCGACGACTGCACGCTCGCCATGGAGCGGTAGCCCGAGTCCACCCGCTCCACCTCGCGGGCGATCAGGCCGTAGGCCACGTAGCTCAAACCCGGGCCGCCGTACTGCTCGGGGATGGTGGGGCCGAGCAGCCCCACCTCGCCCATCTCGCGGAAGATGCTCGTGTCCATCTTCTCGTGGCGAAAGGCTTCGAGCACGCGCGGGGCCAGGCGGCTCTGGCAGTAGGCGGCGGCGGCATCGCGCACGGCGCGCTCGTCGTCGCTCAGTTGCTGGTTCAGCAGAAAGGGGTCGTCCCATTGGAAGGCGGCGTGGGCCATGCAGGTTCTCCGGTAAAAAAGTCTGGGTGTGCGCGCATCGTAGTGGCTGCGCCCGCCAAAAACAAAAGCCGCATGGTGCTGAAACCATGCGGCTTTGTCGGTGGTGCCCGGGGCCGGAATCGAACCGGCACGCCTTGCGGCGGGGGATTTTGAGTCCCCTGCGTCTACCAATTTCACCACCCGGGCGGGGTTCTGAGTGAAGCCGGAAATTATGGCACAGTAGGGCGCATGAACTATCCGACGATCGAAGACGCGGTGGGCCGCACGCCGCTGGTGGCGCTGCAGCGCATCGGAGCGCAGGACAACGCCGCGCGTGGCAACGTGGTGCTGGGCAAGCTCGAAGGCAACAACCCCGCAGGTTCTGTGAAGGACCGGCCCGCGCTGTCCATGATCCGCCGCGCCGAGGAGCGCGGCGACATCCGCCCCGGCGACACGCTGATCGAGGCCACGTCCGGCAACACCGGCATTGCGCTCGCCATGGCAGCCGCCATCAAGGGCTACCGCATGGTGCTGGTGATGCCCGAGGACCTGTCCATCGAGCGCGCGCAGACCATGAAAGCCTTTGGCGCCGACCTGGTGCTCACTCCCAAGAGCGGCGGCATGGAGCACGCGCGCGACCTGGCCGAGGCCATGCAAAAGCGCGGCGAAGGCAAGGTGCTGGACCAGTTCGCCAACGCCGACAACCCCCGCGTCCACTACGAGACCACCGGCCCCGAGCTGTGGGAGCAGACGGGCGGGCGCATCACCCACTTCGTCAGCGCCATGGGCACCACGGGCACCATCACCGGCGTGGCGCGCTTCCTGAAGGAGAAGAACCCCGCCATCCGCATCATCGGCGCGCAGCCTGCAGAGGGCTCGCGCATTCCCGGCATTCGCAAGTGGCCCGAGGAATACCTGCCCAGGATCTACGACGCCAGTCTGGTGGACGAGCAGGTGTCCGTCACCCAGGACGATGCCGAGGAGATGTGCCGCCGCCTGGCGCGCGAGGAAGGCATCTTCGGCGGCATCTCCGCCGCAGGCGCGTGCTGGGTGGCGCAGAGAATCGCCGCGCGTGAACGCGACGCGACAATAGTCTTCGTGGTCTGCGACCGGGGCGACCGCTATCTGTCCACGGGCGTCTTCCCGGCCTGAACACCATGCACTACGAAACCCGCTACTGCACCCACTGCGGCACGGCCCTGCAATGGATCACCCAGGCCGAGGACGGCGGCGACAAGGCCCGCCTGCGCTGCCCCGCCTGCGGCTGGACGCACTGGAACAACCCCACGCCCGTGCTCGCCGCCATCGTCGAGGTGAACGGCAAGGTGCTGCTGGCGCGCAACGCGGCCTGGCCCGCGAAGATGTTTGCGCTGATCACCGGCTTCATGGAAGCGGGCGAGTCGCCCGTCGAGGGCATCGCGCGCGAGGTGAAGGAAGAGACCCACCTCGACGTGACCGCATGCAGCATCGTGGGCGCCTACGAGTTCCTGCGCATGAACCAGGTCATCATCGCCTACCACGTGGTGGCCGAGGGCGAGGTGCGCCTGTCGCCCGAGCTGGTGGACTACCGCTTCTACGACCTGCACGAACTCAAGTGCTGGCCCGCGGGCACCGGCTATGCGCTGGCCGACTGGCTGCGCACGCGCGGGCACGAGCCGGTGTTCTTCACCGCCGAGGAAAACGCCGAAAGGCGCAAGGGTTTGGACTGACGATGACCACCATGGAAATCCACAAAGAAATCGACACCCGGGGCCTGAACTGCCCCCTGCCCATCCTCAAGGCCAAGAAGGCGCTGGCCGACATGGCCAGCGGCCAGTTGCTCAAGGTGCTGGCGACCGACAGCGGCTCGCTGCGCGACTTCCAGGCGTTTGCCAAGCAGACGGGCAACGAGCTGGTGGAGCAGCGGACGGTGGGCGAGGAATACGTCCACGTGCTGCGGCGGCGCTGAAGTTTTCAAGCCAAATTGGCCGCTGGCGCTTGCTGGACAAGCGCCGGAAGCTATAAAAATCAGAGCGAGAGCGACTTCAGATAGTCACGGAACTGCGCGCCCACCTGCGGGTGCTGCAGCGCCAGTTCCACCGTCGCTTCCAAAAAGCCTTCCTTGCTGCCGCAGTCGTACCGCTTGCCCTGGTACTGGTAGGCATAGACGGTCTCGTGCGCCATCAGGCGGGCGATGGCGTCGGTGAGCTGGATCTCGCCGCCCACGCCGCGCGGCTGGTGGCGGATTTCTGCAAAGATGCGCGGCGTGAGCACGTAGCGCCCCGCCACGCCCATGCGCGAGGGTGCGACCTCGGGCGCGGGCTTTTCCACGATGGAGTCGATGCGCATCAGCGCGCCGCCTGCGGCCTCGCCCTTGACGATGCCGTAGCGCCGCGTGTGCTCCTGCGGCACCTCCTGCACGGCCAGCAGCGAGCGGCCCTGCTTGCTGAAGGCGGCGGTCATCTGCGCCATCACGCCGGGGCCGCCGTTGTCACCCACCATCAGGTCGTCGGCCAGCAGCACGGCAAAGGGCTCGTTGCCCACCAGCGGCTCGGCGCACAGCACGGCGTGGCCCAGGCCCAGGCTGCGGGGCTGGCGCACGAACAGGCAGTTCATGTCGTCGGGCGCGATGCTGTGGACCAGGGCCAGCATCTCCTGCTTGCCCGCGTTCTCCAGTTCGTTCTCCAGCTCGTAGGCGGTGTCGAAGTGGTCCTCGATGGCGCGCTTGCTGCGGCCCGTGACGAACACCATGTCGCGGATGCCCGCCTCGTAGGCTTCTTCCACGGCGTACTGGATGAGGGGCTTGTCCACCACGGGCAGCATCTCCTTCGGGGACGCCTTGGTGGCAGGCAGAAAGCGGGTGCCCAGGCCCGCGACGGGGAAGACGGCTTTGCGGACGGTGGTGTTGGTCATGGTGTTCAGCCCAGGCGTTGGAGTTGGTCGCGCAAGCGGCCCAGCGTAGAGGTGAAATCGGCCACGCGCTTTTTCTCCTGCTCGATCACGGCAGGGGGGGCCTTGGCGACGAAAGCCTCGTTGGAGAGCTTGCTATTGGCCTTGGTGATCTCGCCCTCGATGCGCGCGATCTCCTTGGACAGGCGGGCTTTCTCTGCCGCCACGTCGATCTCCACGAACAGCGCCAGGCGCGCCTCGCCCACGACGGCCACGGGGGCGGCCTGTGCTGCCGTTGCCCAGGCAGCTTCGTCGTCGAACACCTTGACCTCGCTGAGCTTGGCCAGCGCTTGCAGCACCGGGGCCACGCCGCGCATGAACTGCGCATCGCCCACGGCGAACAGCGGCAGGCGCTGGGCGGGCGATACGTTCATCTCGCCGCGCAGCGTGCGGCAGGCGTCCACCAGGGCCTTCACGCGGGCCATGTAGGCGATGGCGGCCTCGTCGATCTTCTCGGGCTGCGCCTCGGGGTAGGCGGCGATGCTGACGGATGCGCCCGCACGCCCAGCGATGGGCGCCACCACCTGCCACAGGGCTTCGGTGATGAACGGGGTGATGGGGTGCGCCAGGCGCAGGATGGTCTCCAGCACGCGGATCAGCGTGTGGCGCGTGGCGCGCTGCTGGGCCGCATTGCCGACCTGGATCTGCACCTTGGCGATCTCCAGGTACCAGTCGCAGAACTCGTTCCACACGAAGTCGTAGATGGAGTTGGCGACGTTGTCCAGGCGGAATTCGGCAAAGCCCTTGGCGACTTCGGCCTCGGTTTTTTGCAGCAGCGAGACGATCCAGCGGTCGGGCTGGCTGAACTGCTGATAGCCCTCATGGCAGCCCTGGCTCGCGTCCAGCCCGCAGTCCTGGCCCTCGCAGTTCATCAGCACGAAGCGGCTGGCGTTCCAGAGCTTGTTGCAGAAGTTGCGGTAGCCCTCGCAGCGCTTGCTGTCGAAGTTGATGGAGCGGCCCAGCGACGCGAGCGCCGCGAAGGTAAAGCGCAGCGCATCGGCGCCATAGGCCGGGATGCCCTCGGGGAATTCCTTTTGCGTGTTCTTGCGCACCGTGGGCGCTGTCTCGGGGCGGCGCAGGCCCTGGGTGCGCTTGTCGAGCAGGGGCTCCAGCGCGATGCCGTCGATCAAGTCCACGGGGTCGAGCACGTTGCCCTCGCTCTTGCTCATCTTCTTGCCCTGCGCGTCGCGCACCAGGCCGTGGATATAGACGTGCCTGAACGGCACGCGGCCCGTGAAGTGCGTGGTCATCATGATCATCCGGGCCACCCAGAAGAAGATGATGTCGTAGCCCGTGACCAGCACGGACGAGGGCAGGTACAGGTTGTAGTCGTCGGTGGGCGCGTCGCCCTGTTCGGGCCAGCCCATGGTGCTGAACGGCACGAGGGCGCTGGAGTACCAGGTGTCCAGCACGTCCTCGTCGCGGCGCAGCTGCTTGCCGGGGGCCTGGGCCTGCGCCTCGGCCTCGCTGCGGGCCACGTACACATTGCCCTCGTCGTCGTACCACGCCGGAATCTGGTGGCCCCACCAGAGCTGGCGGCTGATGCACCAGTCCTGGATGTTGTTCATCCACTGGTTGTAGGTGTTCACCCAGTTCTCGGGCACGAACTGCACCTGGCCGCTCGCCACGGCGTCGATGGCCTTTTGCGCGATGCTCTTGCCCGTGGCTGCGTCGGGCTTGCTCATCGCCACGAACCACTGGTCGGTCAGCATGGGCTCCACCACCTGGCCGGTGCGGGTGCAGATGGGCACCATCAGCTTGTGCTTCTTGGTCTCCACCAGCGCGCCGCAGGCTTCGAGGTCGGCCACGATGGCCTTGCGGGCCACGAAGCGGTCCATGCCCCGGTATTTCTCCGGCGCGTTGTCGTTGATGGTGGCGGCAAGCGTCAGCACCACGATCATGGGCAGGCCGTGGCGTTGGCCCACCTGGTAGTCGTTGGGGTCGTGCGCGGGCGTGACCTTGACCACGCCGGTGCCGAACTCCTTGTCCACGTAGTCGTCCGCGATGATGGGAATCTCGCGGCCCACCAGCGGCAGCGTCACGGTCTTGCCGACCAGCGCGGTGTAGCGCGTGTCCTCGGGGTGAACCATCAGCGCCACGTCGCCCAGCATGGTCTCGGGGCGCGTGGTGGCCACCGTCAGGCTGCCCGATCCATCCGTCAGCGGGTAGGCGATGTGCCACAGCGAGCCGTCTTTTTCCTCGCTCTCCACTTCCAGGTCGGACACGGCCGACTGCAGCTTCGGGTCCCAGTTCACCAGCCGCTTGCCCCGGTAGATCAGGCCCTGCTGGTAGAGCTTGACGAAGGTGTCGGTCACCACCTTGGAGAGCTTGTCGTCCATGGTGAAGTACTCGCGGCTCCAGTCCACGCTGTCGCCCATGCGGCGCATCTGCGTGGTGATGGTGTTGCCGCTCTTTTCCTTCCACTCCCACACCTTGGCGACGAAGTTCTGGCGGCCCAGGTCGTGGCGGCTCACGCCCTGCTCCTGCAACTGGCGCTCCACCACGATCTGCGTGGCGATGCCTGCGTGGTCGGTGCCGGGCACCCAGGCCGTGTTGTGGCCGCGCATGCGGTGGTAGCGCGTCAGGCTGTCCATGATGGTCTGGTTGAACGCATGGCCCATGTGCAGCGTGCCCGTCACGTTGGGCGGCGGCAGTTGGATGCAGAACGCGGGCGCGCCCGCCTGCGGCGCGCCCGTGCCCCGGTACCCGGCGACGCCGTAGCCCCGGCGCTCCCATTCGGGGCCCCAGTGGGCTTCCAGCGCGGCGGGTTCAAAGGACTTGGACAGGCTGTCGAGGCCGGGTTGTGCAGGGGTATCGCTCATGGCAAATGAAAACGGCATCCGCAGGGGATGCCGTCTTGGTGGAGATTGACGGGTAGGTTGGATTTTACCGGCCTTGGCAGCTTCATTTTTGATAGCTGCTGGCGCTTGCTGGACAAGCGCTGGAGCCTGTTTTGGCTCAAACCTTTGCGAACTCCGGTCGGTCGTTCGTCTGTGGCTTCAGTGGCGCGGCCACCTTGCCCTCGGCGCGCTCCTTGCGCCACTGCTGCTTGCGCGCCGTCCACTCGGCCAGGCGGGCGTGGGCCACGGTGCTGTCCTTGGCCATCTGCGCCTCGTCGGCCAGTTGGGCCGACAGCTCCAGGCGGATGCCGTTGGGGTCGAAGAAGTAGATGCTGTGGAAGATGTGGTGGTCCGTCACGCCCAGCACCTCGATGCCGTGGGCCTCCAGGCGCGCCTTGGTGTCTTGCAGCTCCTGCA
This sequence comes from Acidovorax sp., assembly GCF_047607405.1. GTDB lineage: Bacteria > Pseudomonadota > Gammaproteobacteria > Burkholderiales > Burkholderiaceae_C > Acidovorax. The sequence continues at coordinate 23,341 of NZ_JASGDA010000002.1, forward strand.
CGGTGTTCACGCGGAAGGCGATGTGGTTGACCCACAGGGGCGTGTTGGGCGAGGGCTCGGCCTTCACGTCGTCGCCCAGGTCGAAGAAGGCGATGAACGAGCCGTCCTTCAGGCGAAAGAAGAAGTGCGTGTACGGGCAGTACTCGCCCGTGCTGGGCACGTAGTCGCTCTGGATGATGTGGTAGAGCGGCAGGCCCAGGATGTCCTCGTAGAAGTGGCGCGTTTCCTCGGCGTCGCGGGCCTTGTAGGCGTAGTGGTGCAGCTGCTGGATGGCGGCGGGCGGCGGCAGGTCGGGGCGCATGGCTGTCTCCTTCAAAGATAGGCCTGCAATTCTACTATTCGTAATTGATTTACGTTAATTTAATTTCAGGGTGCGCAAAAAGGCCACGCGCGGCGGTGTGCCGGGCGTGGCCTTTGGGGTGGATGCCGGGTGTTCGGGCCGCTTACTGCTTGATGGCCTCGATTTGCACCACCAGGCGCACGTTCTTGGGGAAGCCCCATTCCACGCCGTAGTTCAGGCCCCACTGGGTGCGGTCGATGGTGGCCTCGAAGTCGCCGCCGCACACCTCGCGCTTGAGCATGGGGCTTTCGTAGCAGTTGAACTGCGTGGCCTTCAGGGTGACGGGCGCGGTCTTGCCCAGCAGGGTGAGCTGGCCGCTCACTTCGCTGACCTTGTCGCCGTTGAACGTGAACTTGTCGGACACGAATCGGATGGTGGGGTACTTGGCGGCGTTGAACAGGTCGGCGCTTTGCAAATGCTTGTCGAACGGGGGCGTGCCGGAGTTGACCGAGGTAACGTCGATGCTGATGTCCACCTTGCCGGTCCTGGCGGCGCGGTCGAACTCCACGGTGCCCTGCTTCTTGTCGAACCGCGCGCGGTTGGTGGTGGCGCCGAAGTGGCCGATCTCGAAGGTCACGAAGGTGTGCGTGGGGTCGATGGCGTAGGGGGCTGCCTGGGTCGCGCCCGCGGTGAGGGCCGCTGCGGCGGCGATGGCGAACAGGGATTTGCGCATGGTGAGAACTCCTTGGAAGGGTAAAGAAATCAGAGCTTGCTTACGCCGGTCAGCGCGAGCTTGAATTTGACGGTCACGTCGTCGGCCACCATGGACGTGTCGGCCCACTCGTTTTCGCCGATCTTGAACGCCAGCCGCTTGATGGGCAGCGTGCCGGTGGCCGTGGTGGTGGCGCCGCTTTGCGTGAGCGTGACGGGCACGACCACGTTCTGCGACGTGCCCTTGATGGTGAGCTTGCCCGCCACCTCGAACCTGCCACCGCCCAGCGACTTGATGGCGGTGGAGTCGAACTGCGCCTGCGGGAACCTGGCCACGTTGAACCACGTGGGCTTGGGCAGTTCGGCATCGGTCTCGCGCGAGCCCAGCGTGGCGCTGCCCGTGTCCACGGTGAAGCTGATCTTGCTGGTGACGGGCTTGGCGGGGTCGAACGCCACCTGGGCGCTGAACTTCTTGAAGTGCCCGTCCAGCGGCACGCCCATCTGGCGCGCGGTGAACTGCACCTCGCTCTGGGCGGGGACGAGTTGTTGCTGGGCCAGCGCGGCCTGGGCGCTCAGCGCCAGGACGGCACAGAACGCGAGGCGTGGCAGAGTGGAAGACAGGTTCATGAAAACTCCTGAATAACGGAAGGTCAGCGGGGGCCGGGCCACATGCGCGCCAGCAGGCCGTCGCGGTCGATGAACTGGTGCTTGAGCGCCGCCGCCACGTGCAGCACGATCAGCCCCGCCAGGGCGTAGGCGGTGATGCGGTGCCAGGGCTTGATGGCCTCGGCCAGTTCTTTGCTTGCGGGTACGAAGTCGGGCAGTTGCCACAGGCCCAAAAAGACGACAGGAAAGCCCGCCGCCGAGCTGTAGGCCCAGCCGATCAGCGGCACGGCGAAGAACAGCAGGTACAGCAGGTGGTGCGTGCCGTGGTGCGCGGCGCGCTGCCAGGCGGGCATGGCGTTCTGGATGGCCGCTGGCAATGCGGGCGGCCGGTGCGTGGCGCGCCATAGCAGGCGCAGCGCCGACAGCGTCAGCAGGGTGATGCCAGCCCACTTGTGCCAGTTGTAGAGCTTGAGGCGCTGCGGTGAGAACGGCAGGCCGGTCATGTACAGGCCCATGCCGAGCAGGCCGATGAGTGCGAGGGCCAGCACCCAGTGCAGGAGCATGGCGGTGCGGGTGTAGCGTTGTGGGGGTGTAGGCATCGGGCGAGTGTAGGGAGCGGGGGTGGCCTGGGGTTTCAGGGGGATTGATGCCTTGGTTCAAAAAAAGTGAATTGAGGGGTGGGGGTGATCAAAGTTCCCCAATGGAGTTGTCTGCTGTCCTTTTGGTGGTTTGCTTTTGTTGAGGGCGGGAGCCGGGGTGCGCGCCCGGCGGCGCGGTAACTTTCTTTTGCTTCGCCAAAAGAAAGTCACCAAAGAAAAGGCGACCCCCAGTCTGCGACCCCTTCGCGGTGCGAAGGGGCAAACCTGCGGCGGGGCGGTTGCGGGGTGCGCGGTGGAACTCACTGCGCTGCTGCGCAGCTCCGTTCAAACAACCCCCGCGAGCTAGACAACGAGGCATGCGCGCTGCGACGCGCATGCTCACCCCGCAACCGCCCCGCCGCAGGCACAGCCAGAGGGGATTGGGGACAACACGGGCCATCGCTGCGCTCGGCCCCGCCTTCGCGGCGCGCAGCGCCTGCGCGTTGGGGGCCGAGCGCCGCGATGGCCCGCTTAGCTGGGTTCCCTTCTGGCCGTGCCGAGAAGCGCAGGGCGCGGGGTGTGCATGCGCGTCGCAGCGCGCATGCTTCGTGGTCTGACTCGCCGGGGTTGTTTGAACGTAGCGCTGCAAGCGCGAAGTGA
>NZ_JASGDA010000003.1:0-11926 GCF_047607405.1 Acidovorax sp.
AGTCGGCCAGCGCGCCGCGCCGCTCGGGGTCGGCCGGGGCCGCCAGCAAGGCGCCCTGCACGCGGGCCGCCGCCTCGGGGCCCATGTGGACGGTGGCGATGCAGCCCAGGCTGTGCGCCGCGATCACCACCGGGCCGGGCGCGGCCAGCACGGTCTTTTCGAGCTGGCCGACCCAGGCGCTGCGCGTGGGGGTGATCCAGTCGTCCTGCACCACGCGGCGGGCGTTCGCAAGGCCGTCGGCCCACAGGCTCTGCCAGTGGCCGGGGCCGGAGTCGCGCCAGCCGGGGACGATGATGACGGTCGGGGCGGCCACGGGTTCTTTACTTGTTGGGCTGGGGCGTGATGCGCAGGTAGGGCTTGACCGCCTTGAAGCCCTTGGGAAAGCGCTGCGCGATCTCGGCCGGGTCCTGCAGGCTGGGCACGATGATCACGTCGTCGCCGTCCTTCCAGTTGGCGGGCGTGGCGACCTTGTGGCTGTCGGTGAGCTGCAGCGAGTCGATCACGCGCAGGATCTCGTCGAAGTTGCGCCCCGTGCTGGCCGGGTAGGTGAAGGTGGTGCGGATGACCTTCTTCGGGTCGATGATGAACACGCTGCGCACCGTGACGGTGGTCGATGCGTTGGGGTGGATCATGTCGTACAGGTCGGCCACCTTCTTGTCCGCGTCGGCCAGGATGGGGAAGTTGACGGTGGTGTTCTGCGTCTCGTTGATGTCGCCCACCCAGCGGTTGTGCGAATCCACCGGGTCCACGCTCACGGCGATGGGTTTCACGTTGCGCTTGGCGAATTCGCCCGACAGGGCGGCCGTCTTGCCCAGCTCGGTGGTGCACACGGGCGTGAAGTCCGCCGGGTGCGAGAACAGGACAACCCACGAATCGCCCGCCCATTCGTGGAAGCGGATGGTGCCGGCGGTGGATTCCTGGGTGAAATCGGGGGCGGTGTCGCCAAGGCGCAGGGTGGCCATGTATGTACTCCTTCAATGTGCTGAAGAAGGATTCTGCGGCCCGGCCCTTAAAACCCAAACGACTTAATTCTTGTTATTTAATCCAAAAATCATCTAAGACCGTGAGCGCGCTCTAAGACGGACTGCTGCGCCCCGGCAGCGACTCGCCCAGGTAGTCCAGAAAGCGCCGCACGGCGGGCGACAGCCCTCGGCGCGACGGGAACACCGCATGCACGATGGCGGGCGCGGGCGCCCAGTCGGGCAGCACGCGCACCAGCGCCCCGGCGCGGATCTCGTCCTGGCACATGTAGTCGGGCATCCAGCAGATGCCGGTGCCCGCCATGGCCGCGATCTTGAGGGTGAGCAGGTCGTCCGCCACGTAGCGCGGCGCGTGGTGTACCACCTGGTGCGCGCCGCCCGGGCCGATCAGCGACCACGACGAGCGGCCATCCGGCGCCGACATGGCGATGCTGTCCATGCGCGCCAGGTCTTGCAGCGTGCGCGGCGTGCCCTGGCGCGCCAGCTGCGCGGGGCTGGCGACGAGGATGTGCGTGGTGCGGTCCAGCCGCTTGACGACCATGCTGCCGCTGTCATCCACCGAGGGGCGCACGCGCAGCGCCACGTCAAAGCCCTCCTCCACCAGGTTCACGGCGCGGTTGGTCACCGCCATCTCCACCCGCACCTCGGGGCAGGCGGCCAGGAAGGCGGGCATCAGGTCGGCCAGCACCGTCTGCGCCAGGGTCACGGGGCAGCTCACGCGGATGGTGCCGCGCGGCGCCGTCTGCACCTGGGCCACGGTGTCGGCTGCCGCCTGGGCGGTTTCGCGCAGGGCCTGGCAGTGGCGCAGGTACGCCTCGCCCACCTCGGTCAGCGCCAGGCGGCGCGTGGTGCGCTGCAACAGGCGCACGCCCAGGTGCGATTCCAGCTCGGACACGCGCCGCGACAGGCGCGACTTGGGAATGCCCAGCGCGCGGCCCGCCGCGGCAAAGCCCCCGCGCTCCACCACTTCGGCGAAATAAAGCATGTCGTTGAGGTCCTGCATCGCTACCCCCATCACTGTTCCACGAATAGGACAATCTATCGCGGATTCGCCGCCTTATCAACGCGCGCGGCCCTCTCCACAATACATTCCATAGATTCCAAGGAGGTTCCCGCCATGCAACTGCTTCACATCGATTCCGCCATCACCGGCGACCAGTCCGTCACGCGCCCGCTCTCGGCCCGCATCGTCGAGAGCTGGAAGGCCAGCCACCCCGGCACCGAGGTGCAGTACCTGGACCTGGCCAAGGACACCCCGAACCACCTGTCGGCCGACGCCCTGGGCTTTCGCACCGGCCAGGCCGCGACCACCGATGCACAGCGGCGCGAGAACGCCGTGTCCGAGGCGCTGGTGAGCCAGTTCCTGGCTGCAGACGTGGTGGTGATCGGCGCGCCGTTCTACAACTTCACCATCCCCACCCAGCTCAAGGCGTGGATCGACCGCATCGCCCAGGCGGGCCGCACCTTCAAGTACACCGACAAGGGCCCCGTGGGCCTGGCGGGCGGCAAGACGGTGATCGTGGCGCTGGCGCGCGGCGGCATCTACTCGACCAGCGAAGGCGGCCAGGCCATGGAGCACCAGGAGAGCTACCTGAAGGTGATCTTCGGCTTCATGGGCGTGACGGACGTGCGCTTCGTACACGCCGAAGGCATGGCCCTGGGCCCCGACGCCAAGGCCCAGGGCCTGGCGACGGCGGAAAGCGAAATCCGCGCGCACGTGCAGACGGCCTGAGCCCCCCACGCTGCAAAGCCAACCCGGCCATGGCCGGGTTTTTTTATGGTCAAAAACGGCTCCAGCGCTTATTCAGCATGCACTAGCAGCTATCAATTCGGTAGTTATTGCGCCCTTGCACTGCGGGGCCGCACCTGCCGCGACACCGCAGCACCGAGCACCAGCACCCCCAGCGCGGCGGCAGAAAACGCCCCCTGCAGCCAGCCCCTGTCCACGCCAAAGCCCACCGCCGTCACCCCCGTGGACTGCCCCAGGAACAGCACGCACGCGAACAGCGTCACCGCCATGCCCCGCGCCTGCGGCGCCATCTGCGTGGCCTGCACCTGCAGCGTGTTGTGCAGCATGTAAAACCCCAGCCCGGCCAGCAGGCAGCCCAGCACGGCGGCTACCGCTGCCCACGCCCAGGCCAGCAGCAGCAAGCCCGTGGCGACCAGCGCCGCCCCCACCAGCACCAGGCCCTGCTCGCCCAGCCAGGCCAGCCAGCGCCGGGCCAACAGGCTGTACAGCAGCCCGCCCACGCCGTAGAACACCATCACGCCCCCGGCAGCGGCGGCGGACATGCCAAACCCCTCCACCATGCGCGCGGGCACGAAGGCCAGCGTGCCAAAGCCCAGCACCCCTTCGATGCCCACCATGGCCAGCACCCAGCGCACGCGCGGCATGCCCAGCAGCCCGCGCAGGGCCGCCAGGTAGGCGGGCAGCGAGAACGCCGTGGCGGGCTGCCGCGCCGCATCGGCCCGCGCATGCCGCCACAGCAGCGCGGCCGCCGTGCCGAACAGCAGCGCCAGCACCACGAACGCGGCGCGCCAGCCCAGCGCCTCGGTGGCGAAGCCGCCGAACCACTGGCCCGCCATCATCCCGGTGACCGTGGCCCCCATCAGGCGCGCCAGCGTCACCTGCCGCTGGTCGTAGGGCACGCGGTCGCCGATCCAGGCCATGCACAGCGGAATGATGCCCGCCCCCGCCGCACCCATGAGCGCCCGCGCCGCCACCAGCAGCGCCAGGCTGGGCGCCAGCGCCGTCGCCAGGCTGAACACCGCGCAGCCTGCCGTGGCAAAGGCCACCACGCGCGCCTTGCCCAGCCGGTCGCCCAGCGGGCCATAGACGATCTGCAGCACGCCATAGGCCACGGCAAAGGCAGCGATGACTGCCGAGGCGTCGCCGGTGGTGACCTTGAATTCACGCGACAGCGCCACCAGCATCGGGTCGGTCACGCGCATGGACGCCATGCTGGCGAAGGCTGCCAGGCCCATCAGGCGCAGCATGGTGGTGGACGAAGAAAAAGCCATGGCGCGATTGTGAGCGACTGGCGCCTGCCCTCGCCTTCCACCGGGTTTGCTATGTTTTGAATAGCTGCATGCGCCCTGTACACAAGCCCTGCAAGCCGATCGACGCAGAGCGGCCTCAGGCCCCGCCGTGACTGCCGGGGGGGCCTCTGCACGACTGCCTTGGGCTTCACTTGGCGAGTATCCAGGCGGCAATCTGCTGAATGACATCCGATTCAACGCCGTTGAATCCGTGATGAGCCCTTGCTTCACATTCGTCGCCGCTGCTGCTGCCTCCATGGATGGCGAGCAGCTGTTTGCGCGACGAATTCTTGAACTGCTCCATCATTTGTGCGGCTGCAGCAAACGGGCAAAGAGAGCAACCGTCCTGCTCGTGGTGTACGACCAGCACCGGAACTTTTATCTTTCCCAATGGCATGGCCGGAACCGGCCGCCCTTTGTCATCTGCCGTTATGGACGAGGTGAGCACAATCCCGTCTGGCCCCTCGGCATCTGTTAATTCGGTAGCGACGTATCCCACCGACTGAGTCCCTCGGCTGGTGCCAACCAGCCATACAGGCGCTTTGGCCGATTCTCTAGCCCATGCTATGACGGCTTTGACATCTGCCGCGTGCTCGGGCCGCTGCCGAAAGCCTTGCAAAAAAGGCGGCGCCTGTCGGTCTGATGGAGCATCAACGATCACGACGTTGAACCCCTGGTCCAGAAAGGCTTGGCGCGTACGAACCAGAAAGTTGCCGCCTCCCCACTTCATCGATCCATTCGGGAGGAACTGAAGACCGCCGTGGCCGCCGGGAAACAGGATCAGCGTGGCCTTCGGATCAGCAGCCTTCAGCGACAGAACCCTTTGTGTGACGCCGGGTCGTGTGGGTATTTCTACAACCTGTGCTTGCGCGTGGGTCCAGAAGGCCAGCAGCGCAGCGAGGACCCACAGAGCTTTCATGCACCGCACTCCCGGGCTCATCAACGCTCGACCAGCAAGCCTGCCGATTTCATGACCTCTCTGACCGCACTGTCTAAACCAGCCTGAACCCCCATACCTCGCTCCAACTTCGCCCTCACCACGCCGTTGGAGTCGAGGACGATGGCTGACGGGATCTGATACACGATACCGAAGGGTCCGAGGTCGCGCCAGCCACGCGGACACTGCCCCGGTGGACAAAGGGACATACGAGACATCGCGATGCGGACGCCTAGTTTGGCAGCTTCCTCAACCTTTTCGGATCGGTATCTGTTGTCGTCCCGGTTTACATATACCACTTGCAGCCCCAACGGTCCGTACTTGTTGGCGACGGTGAGGAGCGTCGGCCTGCCACGCTCGACACATGGGGGGCACCAGTCCGCACCAAAATACAGCACCACAGGCTTGCCAATTAGTGCTCGAAGGTCTATTGCAGAGCCATCGACGTACTCCAATTTATCCAAAGGGGCAGGAACTTCGCCTATCTCCGGCTTGAACGCTACCGCAGGAATCTGCACGATGAGTACAGACAGAAACAGAACTGCGCTTTTGAGATTCATTTTCCGATGCTCCATTCGAGGGTTTTGGCATGGAACGGCTGCGTCAATCGGATGAGGCCCCACAACTGGAACGCGCCCGCAACGGACTGACTATTGACCTGACGCGGCCTTGAGTCAAGCGCGGAGCACCACATTTTTCAAGCCTTGCACGCAGTCCGCGCTGAATCATTCCGTCAGCAGCCGCAGGCGAGCTGGTGGCCGCTGGGCGCAGTTGCCCGCCTGGTAGAGCAAGCCCTCTCAACCCGCCGCGCCGTTGAACCCCGTGTCGAAGGTGCCGCGCACGTCCAACCGCTTAGGGATCAGCCCGGCGGCGAGGTAGAAGTCCGCCGTCTTCTGCTGGTCGGCCAGCACCTGGGCGTCGATGGGCTGCCAGCGCGTGGCCTTGCGCTCGAACTGGAGCCGCGCGGCCTGCTCGGGTATGCCGATGATGCGCGCCAGCGACTGGCCATACGCCTGCGCGTTCTGGTACGACCAGACCTGGGCGCGCTCCACGCGCTCCTTGAAGTCGCGCAGCACCTCGCGCTTGCCCGCCAGCGCCTTGTCGGTCGCGGCCAGGAAGGACAGGCCCGTCCACAGCCCACGCCCGCTGACCAGCACGCGCGCGTGGCCGCCCGTCTCGGCCAGGGCCGTGTAGGGCTCCCACGTGGCCCAGGCGTCCACGGCGCCTTGCGTCAGGGCCAGCTTGGCCTCGGCGGGCGGGATGAAGCGCAGTTGCGCATCGGCGGGCTTGAGGCCCGCGCTCGCCAGCGCCTTCAGGCTGACGAAGTGGCCGATGCTGCCCCGGTTCGTCGCGATGCTCTTGCCCTTGAGGTCGGCGGCGGTCTTGAGCGGCGAGTCGGGCCGCACCAGCACCGCCGTGCCGTAGGCGTCGGATCGGCTGGCGGCGAACGCCTTGATCTGGCTGCCCGCGGCCAGGGTGAACAGCAGCGGCGCGTCGCCGATCGGCCCCAGGTCAACGGCCCCGGCGTTCAGCGCCTCGGCCAGCGGCGCGGCGGCGGGGAACTCGCTCCACTGGATGTCGTAGGGCAGGTTCTTCAACTCGCCCGCCGCTTCGAGCAGGGCGCGCAGCCCACCCTTCTGGTCGCCCGCGCGCAGCAGCGTGCGGCCCGGCTGCTGGGCATGTACGAGCACGGGCGAGAGGAAGGCCGATGCGGCGGTGGCCGAGACGATGCGGTGGAAATCGCGGCGGTTGGTTGGGCGGTGGTTCAGTGCCATGGCAGTGCTTTCTTTCATCAAAAAAATTCAGAGGTTCAGGGCCTTGCGCCCTGCGGCGATGTGGACGCTGTCGTCCTGCGGCGTGTGGACGCGCCCGCAGAGCACGTCGCGCAGGTGGCGCTCCAGCGGGTTCTTGCGCGCCAGGCCGTGGTTGCTGGTCAGTTGCAGCGCGGCCTGCACGGCGTCGATGGCATTGGCGGTGGCTGCGCTCTTGACCAGACCGCTGTGCGCGGCGTGTACCAGGGTGCCAGCGTCCAGGTCGTGCGCCAGGCTGGCGATGAGCCGGTCGTTGACGTGCAGCAGCCCTTCGATGCGGCCCAGCGCCTCATGCATGCGGGGCAGCGTGGCCAGCGGCGCGCCCAGGCTGGCAGGGGCGCGTTCGTGCAGAAAGCCCACCAGCCAGTCGCGGGCGGCGCGTGCCACGCCGGTGTAGAGGGCGGCAAGCATCAGCGCCATTTCAGCCTGCATGGCGGGCTCGCCGCGCGCCCAGTCCTGGGGCGGGCGCAGGTCGAGCGCGTGGTCGAGCGGGGTGTGTACGTCGTCCAGCACCACATCGTGGCTGCCGCTGGCGCGCAGGCCCAGGTGGTCCCAGGTGGGCTCGATCCGCACGCCGGGGCTGTCGGCGCGCACAAGGAAGGCGCCGGTGCGGGGCGCATCCTCATCGGCTTCATCGGTTCTGGCCCACACCACATACCAGCGCAGGATGGGCGCGCCGGTCGAATAGATCTTGCGGCCCGTGATGCGCCAACCCTCACCTGTGCGCCGCGCCACGGTGGCGGGCAGGCCGCCGCGCGCGGGCGTGCCCAGCTCGGGCTCCACGCGCAGCGCGTTGATGAGGGACACGCCCTCCACCGCCTCGCGCACCAGCGCGCGCGCCAGGTGCGGCGGCCACGGCGTGCCAGTCCTGCCCATGCCGCGCTGCTGGATGTACTGCATGGTCAGCACCAGCGCCGTGGCGGGGCAGCCCTGGGCCACGGCGCCAATCACCTCGGCCAGTTGCGCGGCGGATGCGCCCTGCCCGCCCAGGGCGCGCGGCGCGGCCAGCGCCAGCAGCCCGGCGCGGTGCAGATCGGCAAAGTTGGCGTGCGGAAAGCTGCCCTCGCGGTCGTGCTGCGGCGCACGCGCGGCAAAGCCTGCCGCGAGCTGCCCGGCGGCCTGGCCCCAGGTGATGGGGGCGTTCATGCTCAGGCCGCCTTCTTCAGCGCCAGGGCCGCGTCGCGCTCGGCCACCTTGGCGCGCACCAGGGGCAGCAGCTCGCGCCCGTAGTCGATGGCATCTGCCAGCGGGTCGAAGCCGCGCACGAGGAAGCTGGTGATGCCCAGGTCGTAGTACTGGAGCAGCGCATCGGCGACCTGCTCGGGCGTACCCACCAGCGCCGTGGAGTTGCTGCGCCCGCCCGTCTCGCGGGCGATGGCCGTCCACAGGCGCTCATCGACACGGTCGCCCTGCGCGGCGTCGGCCAGCAGGCGGCGCGCGCCCTCGCTCTGCTGCGGCCCCGCGCCGCGCGCGTGGGCAATGTGAACCTGCTGGCGGCGGGTGTCGGCCAGGATGCGCTCGGCCTTGGCCCAGGCTTCGTCCTCGGTGCGGCCCAGGATGGGGCGGAACGAGATGCTGAAGTCAATGGAGCGCCCATGCCGCGCCGCCTCGCCGCGCACGCGGCGCACCAGGTCGCCCGCCTGCGCCAGCGACTCGCCCCACAGCGCATACACGTCGGCGTGCCGCCCCGCCACCTCCAGCGCGGGGGCCGATGCGCCGCCGAAGAAGATGGGCACGTAGGGCTGCTGCAGCGGCTTGACCTCGGACGTGGCGCCCTTCACGCGGTAGTAGCGGCCTTCGTGGTCGAAGGGCTTGTCCTCCGTCCACACGCGGCGCAGCAGCGTCAGGTACTCGTCGGTGCGGGCGTAGCGCTCGTCGTGCGACAGAAAGTCGCCGTCGCGCTGCTGGTCGGCGTCCGACCCGCCGGTGATGTAGTGGACGGCCAGGCGCCCGCCGGTGTAGTGGTCCAGCGTGGCGAGCTGCCGCGCCGCCAGCGTGGGCGCGACGAAGCCGGGCCGGTGCGCGAGCAGGAACTTGACGTTCTGCGTCGCCAGCGCAGCATAGGTCAGGGTGAGCAGCGTGTCGGGGCTGGACGAACTCGCGGGCACGAGGATGCGGTCGAAGCCCGCGTGCTCGTGCGCCTGCGCGAACACGCGCACGTAGGCGGGATCGACGGCAGGCCCACGGCGCGGGATGGTTTCGGACACTTCGTGCGGCTGGATCATGCCGATGATCTGGACGGGCATTGCGGGCTCCAGGTGGTGGTGGAAGCGGCCATGATCCGCGCCCGCACAGCGCGGGCCAACGAAGGAAAACGGCTTTGCTTGTGCGCTTTTGTTTTGCTACTGTTTCAGTAGCTGCATGCGTTTTCTGGATAAGCGCTGGAGGCCGATTTGGCTTGAATTTCACCCGTGCGGGAACCCGCCGCGCGCCAGGCGCACCGGCTCGGCGTCCATGCGCCGGATGAGCACGTCCAGCCCGTCCCCGGCAGCCGGTGCGGCGGCGGGCTTGGCAGCAGGCGCGGCGCGGCACACCAGGTCGTCTTCCGACCACGCGGCCTGGCCCGGCAGGGCGCGTGCGCGCAGCCAGCCCGCGCGGTCGGCCAGCACCAGGGTTCCGGCTGCTTGCTGCGGCCCGGCGCCCAAAACCAGCGCCAGGGCCTGCACGGCATCGGCTTGGGGCGCGTGGCATTCGGCATCCACGCCCGCAGGCAGCGGGCCGACCCACAAAGTGGTGAAGCGCGGGTCATCGGGCGGCGGCGCGCCCGCGCCCGCCAGCACCACACGCAGCCGCTGCCCGGCCAGCGTGCGCGCATCGCGTGGGCCGTGGCGGCAGGTGATGGGCGTATCGGGCAGGCGCACGGGCCGCTCCCACACGCCCGCCCCGCGCAGCATCTGCCCGGCGGCGTGGGCTTGCAGGTAGTCCAGCACCTGCCAGATCTGCGCGTCGCTCACGTCCGCCTCGGCCACGCCGGGCATGGTGGCGCGGCCATCGCGGGCGTGCATGCCGTGGCGGATGCGCCAGAACAGCTCGCCGTCCAGCCGCTTCCAGAGCAAACCGCCCGTGAGCGTGGGCGGCCACACGGGCAGCGCGGCGGCGTCAGGGCCTTCGCCGCGCGCGTCCGCGCCATGGCAGCGCGCGCAGTGCGCCTGGAACACCGCCCTGCCCTGCACGATGCCGCTGGCCGCAAAACCCGTGGGCGAGCGGTGCAGGCTGGTGGGCACGGCGGGCGTGAACAGCAGATGGGCCTGCGGCCACGGAGCCAGCGCCAGCAGCAGCGCGGACACGCCCCAAAGTGGCCAGCGCGCGCGCCGCAACGCCACGGCCAGCAAGGCAGCCAGCAGCGCCGCAGCCGCGCAGGCCAGCGTGATGCACACGCGCCGCGCATGGCCTGCGTCGATCAGCAGCATCTCGGCCGCAATGCGCTGCGCGAAGGGCCACGCGGGCTGGCCCGCCACGTCGCCCGCCAGGCCCAGCGCGTGCAGCAGGCCGCGCAGCCCGTCCTGCGCGGCCTGCAAGCCTTGCAGCAAGGCGTTCAGCGCCTCGGGGCTCACCAGCTGTCGCCCAGCCCCAGCAGTGCCAGCGCCTCGCGCCGCAGTTCGGCCAATGCCGGGTCGCCCCGGTGGCGCGGGTAGGGCAAGTCCACGCGCAGCTCGCGGCGGATGCGCGCGGGCCGGTCGCTGAACACCACCACGCGCTGCGCCATGAACAGCGCCTCCTCCACGTCGTGCGTGACCAGCAGGGCCGAAAAGCCCGCGCGCCGCCACAGCGCGACCAGCTCGGTCTGCATGGCCAGGCGCGTGAGCGAATCGAGCTTGCCCAGCGGCTCGTCCAGCACCAGCAGGGCCGGGTCGTTGACCAGCGCCCGCGCCAGGGCCACGCGCTGGGCCATGCCACCCGACAGCTCGTGCGGGAAGGCGCGGGCGAACGGCGCCAGACCGACCAGCGCCAGCGCTTCGTCCACGCGCTGGCGCTGCGCACCCAGAATGCCGCGCGCCTGCAGGCCCAGGGCCACGTTGTCCCACACGGTGCGCCAGGGGTAGAGCGTGGGGTCCTGGAAGACGACGATGCGCGACGGGTCGGGCCGCGCAATCGGCTGCCCGTCGTGCAGCAGGCGGCCTGCGGTGGCAGGCTCCAGGCCCGCCACCAGGCGCAGCAGCGTGCTCTTGCCGCAGCCGCTGGGGCCGAGCAGCGCGACGAATTCGCCGGGCGCGATGGACAAGTCCAGCTCGTCGATGACGTGCAGCGGCGCGCTGCCCTTGCCGCGCTGCGGGAACCAGTGGCTGACGTTGCGCACCTCGATGCGCGCGCCGCGCACAGGGGTTTCGATGGCTGCCGCACTCACCATTTCACCACCCCCTTCTGCCACGACAGCACGCGGTCGCGCAGCGCGAACAGCAGCGTGATGACGCCCGAGAACAGCAGCGCCATGACCAGCAGCGCGGCGTACATGTTGGGGTAGGCCGCCCAGCCCTGCGCCCAGGTGAGGTACCAGCCCAGCCCGGCCTTCACGCCCAGCATCTCGGCCACCACCAGGGTGGAGAACGCCGCGCCCAGGCCCATGAACAGGCCCACGAACACCTGCGGCAGCGCCGCCGGGATCGCCACGCGCAGCACCAGGAACCACTGCGACGCGCCCAGCGTGCGCGCCACGTCGTAGTACTGCTTGTGAACGCCCGCCACGCCCGACCAGGTGAGCACCGCCACCGGGAAGGCCGTGCCCAGCGCGATCAGGAAGACGGCGGTGGACCCGCTCGACGGGAAGAAGTAAAAGCTGATGGGCAGCAGCGCCGTGGTGGGCACGGGGCCGAGGAAGCGCAGCACCGGGTGAATCCAGTAGCTGGCCGCGCGCGACCAGCCCATCCACACACCCACGCCAAAGCCCGCCGCCGCGCCCAGCGCCACACCCAGGGCCAGCAGGCGCAGCGACGCGCCCGCGCTCTCCAGCAGGCGCGGCGCGTCGGTGGCAAAGACCTCCACCAGCGCCTGCGGCGGCGCGAAGAACGGCGGCGGCAGCGTGCCCAGCTTGGCGGTGAATACCTCCCACAGCAGCAGCCCCCAGGCCAGCGCCACCAGCCAGGGCCCGGCGGGGCGCACGCGGCGCTGCGCGGCGGCAGCGAGCGGCCAGCGCGCACCCAACGCCAGTACCGCCAGCAGAG
>NZ_JASGDA010000004.1:0-60078 GCF_047607405.1 Acidovorax sp.
CTCGCCGCGATCAGCGAAGCCTTGTATTCTAGCACGACTTTTAAAGTGCCGTCAAACTTTTGAGAAGAAGTTTTTCAACCAACATCTCGGACCAACCAGAGCCAACAAACCATCAGCCCCTGTCAGCGAAGCCTTGCATTCTACACCGGTTTGAGCAACCAATGCAATCCAATCAAAGCCCTATCTCTCAGCCCAACCGACCTCGGGTCGGCTGAGCGAAGCCTGTGACTATAGCACGGATTTCTCACACGCGCCACTTCTCCAACAACTTCTCGGGACCAAGGCTGTCATAACCCTCAAAAGGCTGATGGATCCAGGGATTGGTCGGCAGGAACTCCACCGAGTAGTCTGGCGTGAACGTGGACAATCCCTTTGTCCAGATCACGGCGCTGCGCAGCTCGGAGATGGGGGCATAGTTTGTCTTGAGCATGTCGATCACAGCATGCAATGTATGCCCTGAATCCGCGAGATCATCGACCAGCAAGACCTTGCCCGCGATCTCTCCGCGAGGCGTAGTGATGAAGCGCGCAATGTCCAGATGACCCTGCACCGTGCCCGCCTCCGCCCGGTACGAACTGGTGGACATGATGGCCAGAGGCTTATCGAAGATGCGGCTCAGGATGTCCCCCGGGCGCAGCCCGCCTCTGGCAAGGCAGAGGATCGTATCGAATTTCCATCCGGACTGGTACACCTTGAGGGCCAGCTTCTCGATGAGGCTGTGGTACTCGTCGTAACTGACATAGAGGTGCTTGCCGTCTTCGGTCAACATGGAATGGCTCCTGAGTAGGTGGCTGAGGTGATGACGGTTACGAGAGGCCGTCAATTTGCGGCATAGGGATGACGCATCATGATGGTGTGGTCCCGGTCGGGGCTGGTGGAAATCATGTCGATGGGAACACCCGTGACCCGCTCGATGCGCTCCAGATAGTTGCGCGCGTTCAGCGGCAGCTTGGCGTAGTCGGTGACGCCCACCGTGGACTCACTCCACCCAGGCAAGGTTTCATAGACCGGTGTGCAGCGGGCGATGTCTTCAGCGCCCATAGGCAACAGGTCGATCCGCTCGCCATCGAGCTCATAGCCCGTACACAGTTGCAGCTCTTTTAGTCCATCCAGCACGTCCAACTTGGTGATGCACAGCCCCGAAAGGCCATTGACCTGTGCGCTGCGCTTGAGCAAGGCGGCGTCAAACCAGCCACAGCGGCGGCTGCGCCCCGTAGTCACGCCCTTTTCCGCGCCCACGGTGCTCATGTGATAGCCAGGCGTGCCAGGCACCTCCCAATCCAGCTCCGTCGGGAACGGGCCGCCTCCCACGCGCGTGCAATAGGCCTTGGTAATGCCCAGGATGTAGTGCAGCATCCCGGGTCCAACGCCTGAACCGGCTGCGGCATTGCCCGCCACGCAGTTGCTCGATGTCACATATGGATAAGTGCCATGGTCCACATCCAGCAAGGTACCTTGCGCACCTTCGAACAGCAGGTTGGCGCCCGTGTGATGGGCTTCATTCAATTCACGCGATACGTCGGCCATCATGGGCTTGAGCAGTTCCGCATGGCGCATGGCTTCGGCATACACCACGTCGAACTGCACCCTGCCATCTTGAATGTAAGGTTTCAGGGCATCCCCAAAAACAAACGAGCCGGAATGCAGGTAGGTGGTGAGGACATGGTTGTGCAGGTCCAGCAACTCGCGCAGCTTGCCAGCAAAGCGATCCGGGTACTTCAGGTCCTGCACACGCAGCGCGCGGCGGGCGATCTTGTCTTCGTAAGCTGGCCCGATGCCGCGTCCCGTGGTGCCGATTTTCTCGGCGCCGCCCTGCTCCCGCGCAGCCTCCCGCGCCACGTCGATGGCGGCGTGAAAAGGCAGGATGAGCGGGCAAGCCTCACTGATGCGCAGGCGCGAGCGCACTTCCACGCCCGCCTTTTCCAAGCCCTCGATCTCCTCGAACAGCTTGGCGGCGGACAGCACCACCCCGTTGCCGATATAGCACTTGACGCCCGGGCGCATGATGCCGCTGGGGATGAGGTGCAACGCAGTCTTCACGCCGTTGATGACCAGCGTATGCCCTGCGTTGTGCCCACCCTGAAAGCGCACGACGCCTTGTGCGCTCTCGGTCAGCCAATCGACCAGCTTGCCCTTGCCCTCGTCGCCCCATTGGGTTCCGACCACCACGACGTTGCGACCTTTGCTTGCTTTCATCTCAAACCCAATTCTTCAATTGCAAATATTCATCAAACCGCCTGCACGACCCAGCGGCCAGCTACCTGCACCAGTTCTCGGTCGCAGTGGAACTCGTCCACTTCGCTCTCATGGCCCGGCAGAACGCACACAACCGTTTCCCCGGCTTTGCGCAGTTCGGCAATGGCCGTGTTCACGTCGGCGGCCTCGCCCCAAGGTGCGCGGATGGCCGCCTTCAGGGCGCGCGGCGCAACAACGCCCACCACCTGTTTGATGTCCAGACTGAACCCTGCCGCCGGACGGTTGCGGCCAAACACAGCGCCCACCTCGTCATAGCGGCCACCGCGCACCAGCGCATCGCTGGCACCAGGGGCGTAGATCGCAAAGCGCGCACCGCTGTAGTAGGCATAGCCGCGCAGGTCGGCCAAATCGAACGTAACGCTGGCGCCTTCCAGGCGGGAGGCCAGCCACTTCAGATTTGATAGCACCTCATGCACACCAGAAAAGCGCTGGAGGGCCTTTTCAGCCTCAATCAATACCGATTGATCGCCGTATAGCTGCAGCAGGGCCAGCAGACCATCGCGGGAGTCCGGCGGAAAGTCGCGGGTCAGGGATGCCAGCTCGCCCGCATCCTTGGCCGCCAGCGCCGCATGGATGGCACTGAGAAGCTGCGCATTCATAGGCACGCCCGCGATCACGCTGCGCACGATGCGCACGTCGGCGAGGTCGATGGTGGTGTTGTGTACGTCTGCCACGCGCAGACATTCACGGGCCAGTTGCAGGGCCTCGAGGTCGGCCTCCAGCCCGGCGTGGCCGTAGATTTCGGCGCCGAACTGCAACGGCTCACGGGTGGCGTGGGGGCGGTCAGGGCGGGTGTGCAGCACCGGGCCGCAGTAGCACAGGCGGGTGACGCCCTTGCGATTGAGCAGATGGGCATCGATGCGTGCTACCTGCGGCGTGGTATCCGCCCGCAACCCCATCGAGCGGCCAGAGAACTGGTCCACCAGCTTGAAAGTCTGGAGATCCAGCGCCTCGCCCGTACCCGTCAGCAAGGATTCAAGATGCTCCAGCAGGGGCGGCATGACCAGCTCATAGCCGTAGCAGCGGGCCGTGTCGAGCAGCCCGCGACGCAATTCTTCGATGTGCCGCGCTTCGGACGGCAAGACATCGGCAATGTGATCCGGCAGGACCCAAGCAGACATGGAGAACGGGGGAGCTGTTAAAACCGCGATTCTACCGGGAGCGATGCTGCCATCAGAGCCACAGCATCGACAGCCCGGCAAGGATGGCCAGCAGCGCAAAGAAGCGAATCTGGCCGTCACGCAGTTGCGCGATCTGGCCCACCGCGCGCCGCCAGCCCTGCGGCGACAGAAAGGGTAATAGCCCCTCGATCACCAACACCAAGGCAAACGCGATCCAGAGGCTGTCGCCGCTCATCGCGCCGGAGCGCCCCGGAAAGTCTTGAAAAAATCGGACGAAGAGGGGTCGAGGACCATCACGTCGCCCTTCTTGTTGAAGCTGGACTTGTAGGCTTCCAGGCTGCGGTAGAACTGGGCGAATTGAGGATCACGGCCAAAAGCCTCTGCATAGATGCGCGCGGCTTCGGCATCGCCCTCGCCCTTCACCTTCTGCGCATCCCGGTAGGCGTTGGCGATGGTGATCTCGCGCTGGCGGTCCGCGTCCGCGCGAATCTTTTCGCCTTCGGCTGCACCCGTGGAACGCAGTTCGTTGGCAACGCGCTTTCGCTCAGCTTCCATGCGGCGATAGACGGATTCGGTGATCGACTCCACATAGTCCACGCGGGTGATGCGCACGTCCACCACGTCCACGCCCCAGGGCTTGGCGCCGCGCACAGTTTCCAGCACTTCGCGTTTGACATCGGCCATCAGGGCCTCGCGCTTGAGGGACAGCAGTTCCTTGACCGTGCGCTTGTTGATTTCCTCCTGGAAAGCGTTGCGCACCACGCGGTTGAGTTGCAGCGCACCGGCGCTTTCGTCCAGACCCACGTTGCGGATGTACTCTGTGGGTTCCGAAATGCGCCAACGCACGTACCAGTCAATCACCACGCGCTGCTTTTCCGCCGTGAGCATGGGCTCCGTGTCGCTGCTGTCCAGGGTCAGCAATCGCTTGTCGATGTACGACACGTTCTGGAACGGCGGCGGCAGCTTGAAGTTCAGACCCGGCTCGGTGATCACTTCCTTGATCTGTCCCAGCGCATAGAGCACTCCGAACTGGCGCTGATCCACCACGAAAAGCATGGAGCTCATCAGGGCGAGCACCACGAGCAGGGTGGTGGCGATAAATCCAACTCTGTTCACGTATAGCTCCTAGCGAGATTCACGGTCACGGGTGCGGTTGCTGTCACGCGCCCTGGGGTCATTGGAAAACGTGGCCGAGGGCACGGCAGGAGCGGCGGCAGGTGCCGCAGCCTGATTGGGAGCGGGAGTGTCGGGTGTGGAGGGCGATCCGCTTGCCACGTTCTGCATGATCTTGTCGAGCGGCAGGTACAAGAGGTTCGAGCCTTGCCGTGACTCGACCAGCACCTTGGTCACGTTGCCGTAAATCTGCTGCATGGCCTCCAGGTACATCCGGTCACGCGTCACCTGCGGGGCCTTCTGGTATTCCGCCAGGATAGAAGAAAAGCGCTGGGCATCGCCCTGTGCCTGCGCAATGATGCGGGCCTTGTAGGCGGCGGCCTCTTCGTTCAGGCGTGCGGCAGAACCAACGGCACGGGGAATCACATCGTTGGCATAGGCCTGGGCCTCGTTCTTGGCCCGCTCGCGCTCCTGCCCCGCCTTGAGCACGTCGTCGAAGGACGCCTGCACCTGCTCGGGCGGGCGCACGCCACCCTGCTGCAGATTGATACCGACCACCTCGACCCCCACCTTGTAGCGGTCCAGAATGGTTTGCATGAGCGTGCGCACCCGGGGCGCAATCTGGTCGCGCTCCTCTGCCAAAGCCGTGTCCATTCGCATCTTGCCAACCACCTCGCGCACAGCGGTCTCGGCAGCCTGCACCACGGCATCGCCGGGGTTCTTGCTCTCGAACAGCCAGGCCCGCGCATCATTCAGGCGGTACTGCACGGCGAACTTGATTTCGACGATGTTCTCATCCTCGGTCAGCATGGCCGACTCGCGCAGGCCCGTGCTCTTGATGATGCTGTCGCGGCCCACATCGGCGGAGCGGATCTGGGTGACGAAGACCAGTTCGTGGCGCTCGATCGGATACGGAAGGCGCCAATTGAAGCCAGCCCCCACCGTGCTCTTGTATTTGCCGAACTGCGTGATGACGGCCTGCTGGCCTTCCTGGACGATGAAAAAGCCCGTTCCCATCCAGATCACCAAGGCGACCCCGGCGATCAAGCCCACGCCCATGCCCGCGTTCTTCATATCCGGCTGGAATCCTCCGCCATTGCCCGGCCCACGCCCGCCACCATTCTTGGCGCCAAACAGCCCCTTCAGCCTGCCGTTCAGGTCACGCCAGAGTTCGTCGAGATCCGGCGGCTGACCATTGTTGCCGGGCCGCTGATCACTGCCCCGGTTTCCAGGGGACGGATTGGACGAGGGGCGGTCATCGGGCCGCGCGCCGTCGTCGGACTTGTTGTCATCGCCGCGCCCCCACCGAGGGTCGTTCAGGTTGAGCATGCCCCGGATACGTCCTGGCAGCGACGCCCAGCGTAGGGAGCGATTTTGGAAATTCATGCGCAAAGTCTCGGGTTCTCGGATGACGTGGGTAATGCTGGCATTGTGCCGAATCAATGCGCAGGCCCCGGCAATTCAACGGCAGAATCAGGGGTCATGCCGCCCTGCGCCGCCAGCACCGTGGACGAAAGAGCGCTGCGCAGCGCGGGCAACCCCTCGCCGGAGCGCGCACTCACGAACAGGCGTGGAAACATCCTGCCACCTACCTCGTACTGGTCCTGCAGGGATGGCGGGCGCTGCTCCCCAGACAGCGAATCCAGCTTGTTGAACACCAGCAGTTGCGGAATATCTGCAGCGCCAATCTCGTGCAACACCTTCTGCACCTGGGCCATCTGCTCAGGAAACCCCGCGTTGGATGCATCCACGACATGCAGCAGCAGGTCGGCATCCACGGCCTCCTGCAAGGTGGCCTGGAACGCATCCACGAGCCCGTGGGGTAAATCGCGGATGAACCCCACCGTGTCGGAAAGTGAGACCGAACGCCCCGCATCCCCCAGGTAGAGTTGCCGCGTGGTGGTGTCCAACGTGGCGAACAACTGGTCCGCGGCATAGGCCCGGGCCTTCACCATGGCGTTGAACAGCGTGGATTTGCCTGCATTGGTGTAGCCCACCAGGGAGATATTGAATGTGTCGCGCCGCTCCCGCTGCCTGCGCTGGGTGGAGCGCTGGCGCTTGACCTTCACCAAGCGCTCGCGTGTGCGCTGGATGGCGTCGCTGATCATCCGTCGGTCCAGTTCGATCTGCTTCTCGCCGGGGCCGCCGCGCGCGCCAATGCCGCCGGTCTGCCGCTCCAGGTGGGACCAGCGCCGCACGAGGCGAGTGCTGACATATTGCAGCTTTGCCAGTTCCACCTGCAGCTTGCCTTCATGGCTGCGGGCGCGCTGGGCGAAGATTTCCAGGATCAGCAAAGTGCGGTCATTGACAGGGAGTTCGAGGTGGCGCTCCAGGTTGCGCTGCTGCGCAGGGCTCAACGCCTGGTCGAAGAGGACTTCGACCGCGCCGTGCATCTGCGCCAGCATCCGGATCTCATCGGCCTTGCCGCTGCCCACGAACAACGCCGCATCGGGCGCCTTGCGCTTGCAGGTGAGCCGCGCCACCGGGTTCATACCTGCCGTCTCGGACAGCAAACCCAACTCCTCCAGTTCACCGTCGAAATGCGGCAGGCCGAAATCCACCCCCACCAGCAGCACCGGAGTGCCGCTGGGCGATGAAGATGTCATCGGGTTCTAAGCGGAAGCGGCAGCAGCTCAGGCGTTGCTGCTGTCGGCATCCGAGTTGTCGGCGGTGGAGAAGTTGACGGCACGACCCGGCACGATGGTGGAAATGGCGTGCTTATAGACCATCTGGGTGACTGTATTGCGCAGCAGCACCACGTACTGGTCGAACGATTCGATCTGCCCCTGCAGCTTGATCCCGTTCACCAGGTAGATGGAAACCGGGACATGCTCCCGACGCAGCGCGTTGAGGAAGGGGTCTTGCAAAAGCTGGCCTTTATTGCTCACGATATTCTCCGTGTTCAAAGAATGTTGTTGTAAACCGGCACCTTACCACACGCGGAGACCATCTCCCGCGCGACGGCGCATGGCCCTTTGAAACCCGGGCCTTTGAATCAGGCCCCGTCCTTGTCGGCGTAGGGGTTGTGCGAGGTCTTCATCTCGATACGCAGCGGCGTGCCCACCAGGTCAAACTCCTTGCGGAAGCGCCCTTCCAGGAAACGCTTGTAGGCATCCGTCACGTGCTCCAGCGAGTTGCCGTGGATGACGATGACCGGCGGGTTCATGCCGCCCTGGTGCGCATAGCGCATCTTGGGCCGGAACATGCCCACCTTCTTCGGGGTCTGGAACTGCACCGCCTCAAGCAACAGTCGTGTCAGGACAGGCGTGGACATCTTGCACGTGGCCGCCTTGTGCGCCTGGGCGATGGATGCCCACAGCGGCCCCAGGCCCTGGCGCTTCTTGGCCGAGATGAAATGCAACGATGCGAACTTGAGGAAGGCCAGCCGCGTCTCGATGGAGCGCTCGAGCAGCTGGCGCTGGTATTCGTCCACCGCATCCCATTTGTTCACGGCCACCACCACGGCACGGCCACTCTCCAGGATGTAGCCAGCGATGTGCGCGTCCTGGTCCGTGACGCCCTGGGTGGCGTCAAGCAGCAGCAGCACGACATGGGCAGACTCGATGGCCTGCAGCGTCTTGACGACCGAGAATTTCTCGATGGCCTCGAACACCTTGCCCTTGCGGCGCAACCCTGCCGTGTCCACCAGCTCGAAGCGCTGACCGTTGCGCTCGAACGGCACGGTGATGGCGTCGCGGGTCGTGCCGGGCATGTCGAATGCCACCAGCCGCTCCTCGCCCAGCCAGGTGTTGATGAGCGTGGATTTGCCGACGTTGGGGCGCCCCGCCACTGCCAGCTTGATGACGCTTTTGTCCGCAGCAGCATCCGCGTCATCCAGATCAGGCAAATGCAAAGGTGCCAGGGTCAGGTCCACCAGGCCCCGGATGCCCTGCCCATGGGCCGCAGACACGGGGAGCACTTCGCCCAGGCCCAGCTCATAGAACTCGGCCAACTGAACGCCCTGCAGCATGCCCTCGGCCTTGTTGGCCACCAGCACGCAGGGCTTGCCCAGGCGGCGCAGGTATTTGGCGATGTCGTGGTCCTGGGCGGAGACACCGGCGCGTGCATCCACCACGAAGATGACCACATCGGCCTCGGCAACGGCCTGCTGCGTCTGCTTGGCCATCTCGCGGTAGATGCCGCTCGACGCATCGGGTTCGAACCCTCCGGTGTCGATGACGATGTACTCGTGCTTGCCCTGCTTGCCGTTCCCGTAGTGGCGGTCCCGCGTGAGCCCGGCGAAGTCGGCCACGATGGCGTCGCGGGACTTGGTCAGGCGATTGAAGAGCGTGGACTTGCCGACATTCGGGCGCCCCACGAGGGCGATGACTGGCTTCATGGAACAGCGTCGGTCAAGATCATTCGGGGCGGAATCCGTACACCCCGCCGTTGCGCGTCACCACCACCAGCGTATCGGCGGCAACCGATGGCGCAGCAGCGATGCCGGAGCCATCCGTCGCGATGCGGTTGAGCGGGGCGCCATCGGCGCGGGACAGAATATGCACCAGCCCCGTGTCGTCGCCCACCACCACGGACCGACCCAGCAGCAAGGGCGCCGTCAACTTGCGGTACTTGAGCCGGTCGGTCGTCCACAGCCGCGTGCCGTCATTACGGCGCCAGGCGGTCACCACCCCATTGCTCTCGGTGCCGAACACGGCATCGCCGTCGCCATGCACGCCCTCGGCGCCTGCCGCTGGCTGCGTCCAGGCGACGGAGCCCCGGGCGGTGTTGACGCAGCCGACCGCAGCCTGGAAGGCCCGCGCGCACACGCTTTCTCCGACCCTGCTGGTGCGACCCACCAGTTCCACCAAGCGCTCCACGTCATTGGTGCCGCGCGGGATGGCCAAAGGGGCCTCCCATCGGACGGTTCCGTTGTCCGGGTTCATGCCCACCATGCGGCCAGAGAAGCCGACCACCAGCGTGTCGCCCACCGGCATCAGCACACCCGCCTGGCGCAGCACCAGTGGCTCGCCCGGGCGCTGCTGGCTCCAGAGCTTGCGGCCCGTGGCTGCATCATAGGCAGACACGGAGCGGTCGGCGGACAGCACGAAAACACGCCCACCCGCCACCAGCGGCGGCGTGAACACCTGGGCCGCCAGTGGCTGGCGCCAGCGCTCGCGCCCGCCGTCCACGACGATCAGTGCGTTGGAGCGGGCCACCACGGCGGTCGCCTTGCCATCGCTGCCGACCCCTGCAGACAGCGGCTCGGCCAGTGCCACACGCCACACGTCGCCGCCGGTGCGCGCGTCAATGGCCGCCACAGTGCCGTCCGCAGACGCGAGCGTGACCACGTTGCCCGCCGTGTGTACGTCGAGCGGCAGGCCGCCGACACTGCCGACACGCGCTGTCCACGCCTGCCGCACGCCCAGGATGGGCACATTGGCGCCCAGGTCGGCAGGCACGGGTTTGGAACCGCTGCCATTCCACAGGGAACACCCGGCCAGCGCGACCATCAGCGCCGTGCAGGCCATGCCCCGCAGCACGAGAAAGGATTTGCCGTGTGCCATGGTCACTTGCCTCCCTCGCCAGCGGCTGCTGCTGCAACGGCAAGCCCTTGCGGCGCAGCGCCCAGCGCACCCAGTTTGATCTCGACGAGGCGGCGGTACTCGACGCCTTCCTCGAAAGCCTTGTAGGCCTTGGTGTATTCGGCGATGGCTTCGGTGCGCTTGCCCTGGGACAGCAGAACGTCGCCCTTGCGGTCGGCAAAAACGGCCTCGAACTCGGGGGGCACCTTGGCGGACAGTTGCTGGAGCGCCTCGTCGTAGTTCTTCTGATCCATCAGCACGCTGGCCAGGCGCAGCCGGGCCAGCGCCTTGAGCCCCTCGTCGCCCGCTTTGTCGGCCACCCACGCCAGCGCTTCCTTCGCGACATCGGGCTTGCCTGCGTCCACCATCGCCTTGGCCAGCGCAAGCCCGGCTTGCGCGGCCTGGGTCGTGCCCGCGTACTTGGCCTTGAGGTCGCCAAAAGCCTGGGTCAGGCGCTCCTGGTCGCCCGATTGGGCCGCCACTTCCACCGCGTCGAACAGCGCGGCGGCCTGCATGGCCTGGCGGTTCTGCCAGTACTGGTAGCCGTTCCAGGCGACCAGGCCACCTGCCAACACGATCACCACGGCGCTGATGAGCGTGCCCCAGGTGTTCCAGAAATGCTTGAGCTGGTCAAGCTGCTCTTGTTCTTCAAGGTCGAGATGAGTTGCCATTGGGATGTGATCTGGTTTAGCGGGGGGATTGTAGGGTGGCGGCCCACTGCGCGATGTCGGCGAGCGGCTGCTCGGCCTGCGCGCCGCCCGCGCCGTCGCGCAGCGCCTTGACGGTGACCTGCCCGCGTACCAGCTCGTCGGCGCCAAAGACGAGCGCGTGGCGCGCGCCGCTGGCGTCGGCCTTCTTGAACTGCGCCTTCATGCTGCCGGGGCCGTCCGCGCCGCCCGCGTGCTGCACCACGTTCAGGCCGTGCGCGCGCAATGCTTCCAGCGCGGCGATGACGGGCGCGAGCGGCGTGCCGGGGGGCACGATGGCGTACACGTCGGGCGCCTGCGAAGGCATGGGCAAGTCCAGCTCCTGCACCAGCAGCAGCAGGCGCTCGATGCCCAGGCCAAAGCCCACGGCAGGCGCGCTCTTGCCGCCCAACTGTTCGATCAGGCCGTCGTAGCGCCCTCCACCGCAGACCGTGCCTTGCGAGCCGAGCTGGTCGGTCACCCACTCGAACACGGTGAGGTTGTAGTAGTCCATGCCGCGCACCAGGCGCGGGTTGACGCGGTATTGCAGGCCCACGGCGTCCAGGGCGGCGCGCACGGCATCGAAGTGCGCGCGCGACTCCTCGCCCAGAAAGTCCATGAGCTGCGGTGCCGCCTCGATCAGTGCCTGCATGGCCGGGTTCTTGCTGTCCAGGATGCGCAGCGGGTTGCTGTGCAGGCGGCGGCGCGCGTCTTCGTCCAGCACGCCTTCGTTCTGCTCGAAGTAGCGGATCAGCGCCTCGCGGTGCTCGCGGCGCTCGCCGCTCTGGCCCAGGCTGTTGATCTCCAGGCGCACGTGCTGGCCTTCGATGAGGCCCAGCTCGCGCCACAGGGCGCGGGCGACGAGGATCATCTCGGCATCGACATCCGGCCCGGCGAAGCCCAGCGCTTCCACGTCGAGCTGGTGGAACTGGCGGTAGCGGCCCTTCTGCGGCCGCTCGTGGCGGAACATGGGGCCGTGCGTCCAGATGCGCAGCGGGCCGTTGTAGAGCGCGTTGTGCTCGACCATGGCGCGCACGATGCCCGCAGTCGCCTCGGGGCGCAGGGTGAGCCTGTCGCCGTTCATCGAGTCGGTGAAGGAATACATCTCCTTCTCGACGATGTCGGTCACCTCGCCCAGGCCGCGCACGAACAGGGCCGTGGGCTCGACGATGGGGGTGATGAGGTACTGGTAGCCGTAGCGCGCCAGCACCTTGCGCACCGCCGCCTCGAACCACTGCCAGCGGGCGGCGGTCGGCAGCTTCTCGGTGCGCGGCACCGAGGCGGGCAGGATGTCGTTCATGCCTTTGACGGCGCTCAGTTTTTCCACTTTGCTCACGGTGGCAGACCCTTGGTGATTTTGAATGAAATTGGCCTCTAGCGCTTATGCAGCAAGCACAAGCAGCTATTGTTTTAATAGTACATCAGCGGCTGCCGTAGCGCCGCTGCACGTACTGCTCCACGATCTCGTGGAACTCCTGCGCGATGCCGTCGCCGCGCAGCGTCAGGGCCTTCTCGCCGTCGATGAACACGGGCGCGGCAGGGGCCTCGCCGGTACCGGGCAGGCTGATGCCGATGTCGGCGTGCTTGCTCTCGCCCGGGCCGTTGACGATGCAGCCCATGACGGCCACCTTCATCGCCTCCACCCCCGGATAGCGCGCGCGCCACACGGGCATCTGCGCGCGCAGGTAGTCGTCGATCTGCTTGGCCAGCTCCTGGAACGTGGTGCTGGTGGTGCGCCCACAGCCCGGGCAGGCAGTGACGCTGGGCACAAACACGCGCAGGCCCAGGGCTTGAAGGATTTCTGCCGCCACCACCACCTCTTGCGTGCGCGCTTCGCCGGGCTGGGGCGTGAGCGATACGCGGATGGTGTCGCCAATGCCTTCCTGCAGCAGCACCGACAGGGCCGTGGCGGACGCCACCGTGCCCTTGGTGCCCATGCCCGCTTCGGTCAGGCCCAGGTGCAGCGCGTAGTCGCTGCGACGCGCCAACTCGCGATAGACGGAGATCAGGTCCTGCACGCCGCTGACCTTGCACGACAGGATGATCTGGTTGCCGTTGAGGCCCATTTCCTCGGCGCGCCGGGCGGATTCGATGGCCGAGGTGATGAGCGCCTCGTACATGACCTGGCGTGCCTCCCAGGGCTGGGCGCGGCGGCTGTTGGCGTCCATCAGGCTCGCCAGCAGTTCCTGGTCCAGGCTGCCCCAGTTCACGCCGATGCGCACGGCCTTGTCCCAGCGCATCGCGGCCTCGATCATCTGGCCGAACTGCTTGTCGCGCTTGTCGCCCTTGCCCACGTTGCCGGGGTTGATGCGGTACTTGCTCAGGGCCTCGGCGCAGGCCGGGTATTCGGTCAGCAGGCGATGGCCGTTGTAGTGGAAGTCGCCCACCAGGGGCACGTTCTCGCCCATGCGGTCGAGCTGCTCGCGGATGTAGGGCACAGCCTGCGCCGCCTCGGGCGTGTTGACGGTGATGCGCACGAACTCCGAGCCTGCGCGTGCCAGCTCCTTGACCTGGATGGCCGTGCCGATGGCGTCCACCGTGTCGGTGTTGGTCATGGACTGGATGCGCACGGGCGCATCGCCGCCCACGGTCACCACGTGGCTGCCCCAGGCGATGCGCGCCTGACGCGTGCGCCGTGGCAAAGGTGATGCGACCGCGATGGGGCTGCGTTCGCCGCTAACTTGTTCCAGCACTATTTCACCTCGAAACGGGCAACGTTGTCGCGCGCCACAGGCGCCAGGTCGAACGGCTTGCCGCGCACGAACACCTCGGTAGCGTCGGCGCGGCCAATCACGACCGCCAGAGGCGCAGGGGCCGCCACGGACACGGATTCGCCGTCTGCCAGGTTGCGCTGCAACACCACCGTGCCCGTGGCGTCGCGCACCTGCACCCAGGACTGGCTGCGCGCGCGCAGCACCAGAGTGCCCGAGGACGCACTTGCATCTGCGGCACCGCTGGCCGCCGCGGCCGGCGCTGGCGCCGGGGATGCCATGGGTTCGGACGCCACTGCCACCGCCAGGGGCGCAAGCGTTTGCCTTTCGGCAGGCACGGCCGCCTGCGTAGCCAGTATTGACGCCTCACCGGGCTCGGCCTGCAAGGCGGGGGCCTGCGCTACGGAAGGCGTGGACACATCCTGGCGGCTTGGGAAGAAAAACAGCGCCGCCGCACCGGCGAGCAACGCCAGCACGACCACCACCACGGACCGCGAGGCGGATCCGGAAAAAGAAACCGACGACGAGGAAGCCCCGCCCGCGCTGCCCTTGAAGGGCGCGTTCAGCCCTGCGTTGTCCGGGGTCAGGCGCGGGCTGTGGCTCTGCGGCAGCAGCGCCAGGACGGGGCCCGGGTCGATCTTGAGGGTCCTGCACACGCTGGACGCAAGGGCCCGCACGAACACCGTGTCGGGCAGCGCCGCATGGTTGTCGGCCTCCAGCGCCTCCAACTTGCTGACCGGAACCTTCAAGGACACCGCCAGCGCCGCGATGTGCATTCCGGCGGCCTGCCGCGCCTCGCGCAGCAGCGCCCCTGCCGTCACGCCACCTTCCACGACCTCACTCATTGAAAGCCCCACGCTCGTATGCGCCCTGCTCCCGCGACTCGGGGAAGCGTTTGCGCAGTTGGTCGGCCAGTTGCCGCATGGCGACGGTGTCGCCCAGGGCGCGCTCCACCTTGATCCCGAGCCACAGCGACTCGGAGTTCGCGTTTTCGCTGTTGTTCAGGCGCCGAATGTAGAACTGGGCCCGGGTCAGCTCATTGCGCCGCAGCAGCAAGGACGCCAGGTGATAGCCCACCACGGGATTCGCTGCGTCGAGTTCGTAGGACTTGAGCAGCGACTGCTCGGCCTCCGCATGCTGGCCTGCGCCCATCTGGCACAGCCCGCGCGCCATCAGGGTCTTGCCCCGAGCGGCATAGCCCGGGGTGGCCAGGGCACGGGTGAAATACGTGTCCGCCTCGGCATACTTTTGCTGCTGGCACAGCAGCCAGCCGTAGTTGTGCAACAGATTGGCGTCGCCGCTGCGCAGAGTCAGCGCACGGCGGAAGCTCTCATCGGCCTGGGGAAAGTCACCCAGGCGCATGTAGATCAGGCCGCGCAGGTTGAAGGCGTCGGCATAGGTGGGGTCGGTCGCCAGCGACTGCTTGACTTCGTCCAGCGCCACGGTCGTCTGGCCGTTTGCAAAATAGTTGACTGCCAGTTCCAGGCGGATGCGGGCGCGGCGGCGCGTCTCGGTTTCGTCCGAAGGCGTGACCAGACCCGCATTCGCGTCGCTGTCCGCCCCGGCGGGCCGGGTCGCGCAGCCCTGGAGCGCCACCATGCACACCACCACAGCGCAGGCCGCGAATGCCCAGCGACCGAACTGCTGCCAGCGTCCTACCAGTCCCACCATGTAGAGCCTCCTTGTATTGAGCTGATCCATCAAGCCACCGGCTTGAGCGCGATTGTGCGCTGCCTCGCCATGCGCTCGGCAGCCCGCGTGCGGTCCTTCACGTCGCCCGCCAACTGACCGCAGGCCGCGTCAATATCATCTCCCCGTGTTTTGCGCACCGTCGTGA
Source organism: Acidovorax sp. (assembly GCF_047607405.1). Lineage (GTDB taxonomy): Bacteria > Pseudomonadota > Gammaproteobacteria > Burkholderiales > Burkholderiaceae_C > Acidovorax. The sequence goes on from NZ_JASGDA010000004.1 coordinate 15,250, forward strand.
CAATCCCCGCATCGCTCAGGGCCTTGGCAAAGGCCGCCACCTGATTCTGCGGCGACCGCAACAGCCCCGACGCGGGAAATGGATTGAACGGGATCAGGTTGAACTTGCAGCGCACCCCACCGCCCTGGACCAATTCGATCAGTTGCCGGGCATGGTCCATCTGGTCGTTGACGCCGTCAAGCATGCAGTACTCGAAGGTGATGAAGTCGCGCGGGGCATGCTCCAGGTAGCGGCTGCAGGCCAGCAGCAGTTCTTCGATTGGGTATTTGCGATTGAGCGGCACCAGGTTGTCGCGCAGGGCATCATTGGGCGCGTGCAGCGAAACCGCCAGGGCCACAGGGCAGTCTTGCGAGAGGCGATCCATCATGGGAACGACCCCCGATGTGGACACCGTCACGCGCCGACGCGACAGGCCGTAGCCGTGGTCGTCGAGCATGACGCGCAGCGCGGGCACCAGCGCCGCGTAGTTCTGCAACGGCTCGCCCATGCCCATCATCACCACGTTGGAGATCACGCGCTCTGCGGTGTGCAGGCGCTTGCGCAGCGCGTGTTCGGCAAACCACAACTGGGCGACGATCTCGCCCGTGGTCAGGTTCCGGCTGAAGCCCTGGTGCCCCGTGGAGCAGAACCGGCACCCCACAGCGCAGCCGGCCTGGGATGAAACGCACAAGGTGCCCCGGTCGTCCTCCGGGATGAACACGGCCTCGACCGCATTGCCGTCACCCACGTCGAAGAGCCACTTCACCGTGCCGTCCGCCGACACGTGCTCCGAAATGACCGGCAGGGCCTCGACCCGCGCACAGCCCTTGAGCTTGTCGCGCAGGGCCTTGGCCAGATCGCTCATTGCGTCGAAATCGCTGGCGCCGCGCTGATGAATCCAGCGAAAGAGCTGGGTTGCGCGGAAGCGCTTCTCGCCCAGTCGTTCGCAAAAGGCCGCCAAGCCGTCGAGGTCGAATTCGAGCAGGTTGGCGGTCATCGCGCGGGCCTTTCGGACCGGTTTTAGCGGGAGTAAACGTTCAGGCCGGGGAAGAAGAAAGCCACTTCCACGGCAGCCGTTTCAGCGGCGTCCGAGCCATGCACGGCATTGGCGTCGATGCTGTCGGCAAAGTCGGCGCGGATGGTGCCCGCCTCGGCCTTCTTGGGGTCCGTGGCACCCATGAGTTCGCGGTTCTTCAGGATGGCGTTCTCGCCTTCCAGGGCCTGGACCATCACGGGGCCCGAGATCATGAAGTCCACCAGGTCCTTGAAGAAGGGGCGCTCTTTATGCACTGCGTAGAACTGCTCGGCTTCGAGGCGGGACAGGTGCATCATGCGTGCAGCCACCACCTTGAGGCCCGCGGCTTCAAAACGTGCATAGATCTGGCCGATGACGTTCTTGGCCACTGCGTCGGGCTTGATGATGGAGAGAGTGCGTTCGATTGCCATGTTGATTTCCTGAAATGGGATGGTGTTGCTGTGATTCGTTTGTCCAGCGGACAAAGCCTTCGATTCTAACCGGCGCGGCCCGGGCAGGCGCGCTCAACGCCCACCGCCACGGCGTGATCCGCCGCCAGGGCGCCGCTTGCTGTCCTGCCGTTGGCGGGACAGGCTGTCCATGCCGATGTAGCCGACCGAGGTCTTCATGGGATCGGGCTGGGCGCCCGCGCCGCCGGTGTTGCCCCGCGCACCCTGGCCGCTACGCGGCTTCTGACCCCGCAGGGCGCCGGACACCCCCTGCGACATGTCACGGCGCGGGCCATCGCCACCCCGGGCGCCGTTGCGCCCCCGGCGCTTACCGCCAGCACCGCTCTTGCCCTCCGCGCCGCCTTCCGGGCGGCCTTCAGCGCCTGCCGCCTGCATCAGCGCGCGGATGTCGCGCTCGTCCAACTCCAGCCAGGCTCCGCGCTTGAGGCCCCGGGGCAGCACCATGGCGCCGTAGCGGATGCGGATCAGCCGACTGACCGCGTGCCCCACGGACTCCATCATGCGGCGCACCTCGCGGTTACGTCCTTCGGAAATGGTGACGCGGTACCAGCAATTGGAGCCCTCGCCGCCACCGTCCTCGATGGAGCCGAACGCGGCCATGCCATCATCCAGGCGCACGCCGTCCAGGAGCTTCTGCTTCTCCTCGTTGGTCAGGGCGCCCAGCACGCGGACCGCGTACTCGCGCTCCAGACCGAAGCGGGGGTGCATCAGCTTGTTCGCCAGCTCACCCGAGCTGGTGAACAGCAGCAGGCCCTCGGTGTTCAAGTCCAGGCGCCCCACGGACTGCCACTTGCCCTGCGGCAGGCGCGGCAGCTTGCGGAACACCGTGGGCCGGTTCTGCGGGTCGTCGTGCGTCACCACCTCGCCCACGGGCTTGTGGTACGCGATGACGCGCGCAGGCGGCGGGTCGATGCGGTAGCGGATGGGTTTGCCGTTGACCTTGACCTGATCGCCGTACTGGATGCGCTGGCCGATGTGGGCCGGCTCGTTGTTGACGGAAATGCGCCCTTCCAGGATGAGCTGCTCCATCTCCAGGCGCGAGCCCAGGCCCGCCTGGGCCAGCACCTTGTGCAGCTTGGGCGTTTCCACCTGGGGCAGCAGAACCCGCTTCGCGGACACCGCGTCCGCCTGGGCGTCTTCTTCGTCGAAGCGGCCCGAGACCACGTCCGCAAACTGGTAGCCATCGACCACGGGCGGGGCATTCCTGCGCGGCTTGCGCTGCCTTGCAGGCGCGGCTGCCGCCGCGTCCAACTCCGGCGAAGGTATTTCGGGGTTTGAATCGTTCATCAAGCGTCTTCCTGGATACCGTCCTGGGCATCCGCATGGCTACCGCGAAGACCAGTCTCCGCTTCCTGAAAAATGTCCTGTGCTGGTGCAGGCTCCAGCATCCCCTGCGCTGCGGCGGCCATGGCCTCCAGTGCGTTGGCATTGCCAGACGGATCGTCCAGCACCGGCAACTGGTCCAGCGACTGCAGCCCCATGTCGTCCAGGAACTGGCGGGTGGTGGCGAACAGGGCCGGGCGACCCACCGTTTCGCGATGGCCGATGACCTCGACCCAGCCCCGGTCTTCCAGTTGCTTGATGATCAGGCTGTTGACCGTAACGCCCCGGATGTCCTCGATGTCGCCACGCGTCACCGGCTGGCGGTAGGCGATGATCGCCAACGTCTCCATGGTGGCCCGTGAATAGCGCGGTGGCTTCTCGGGGTGCAGCCGATCCAGGTACTCCCTCATTTCGGGGCGGCTCTGGAAGCGCCAGCCGGTCGCCACCTGTACCAGTTCCACACCCCGCTGCGACCAGTCGAGCTGCAGTTCCTGCAGCAGCAGCTTGAGCGTGTCAGAACCCAGGGCGTCGTTGAAGAGCGCCCGCAGCTCACGCACAGGCACAGGCTGCGGGGCGCAGATCAACGCCGTTTCGAGGATCCGTTTGGCATCCACCGTGTTCATGGTTCAGTGATATCCAGAAAAAGCGCCCCGCATCGCGGCAAGGGGAGCAAAGGCGCACTCGGAGCAGTTGCGCAAGGTGCCCGGCGGGTTTCCGTCTGCGGGCCAGGGCCTGTCAGGCCGTTGGGGGGTGATTGTAGCCGAGGCCCCATGCGGCAAGCGCCTGGCGCATGTCCTCCGGCACCGGGGCGTGGAACTCCAGCGCCTCACCCGTCAGCGGGTGCGCAAAGGCCAGCCGGTAGGCGTGCAGGGCCTGGCGCTGCATGGGCCCCAGCGGCGCGCCGCCGTACAGGGCGTCGCCCACCAGCGGGTGCTTCAGCGACGCCATGTGTACGCGAATCTGGTGCGTGCGCCCCGTGTGCAGCGTGCAATGTACCCAGCAACCTTCGGCGGCGCCGTCAAGACAAGCAAAATCGGTGCGTGCGGGCTTGCCGGGGTGCTGGGCCAGGTCCACCACCGCCATGCGCAAGCGGTTGCGCGGGTCACGGCCTATGGGGGCCTCCACCATGCATGTCTTCGGCCCCGTCCAGGCCCCATGCGCCAGGGCCAGGTACTGGCGCTTGACCTGGCGCTCGGCGATCAGCGCGACCAGCGCATCCATGGCAGCGCGGCTGCGGGCGACCACCATCAGGCCGCTGGTGTCCTTGTCCAGGCGATGCACGATGCCTGCGCGCGGCACCGCCAGCGCCTTGTCGTCACGGGCCAGCAGGCCGTTGAGCAACGTGCCACTCCAGTTACCGGGCGCGGGATGCACCACCAGGCCAGCGGGCTTGTTCACCACCAGCAGGTGTGCGTCCTCGTACACCACGTCGATGGGCATGGACTCGGGGCGGAACGCCTGGCTCTGCAGGGTGGGCCGCATCTCCAGCGCCACCCGGTCGCCCGCCTTGACGCGAGCCGCAGGCTTGTGTACGGGCTTGCCGTTGAGGTTGACCAACCCCTGGGCCAGCAGCTGCTGCAGGTAGCTGCGCGAGAACTCGGGCACCAGGTCGGCGAGCGCCCGGTCCAGGCGTTCACCGTGCTGTGCGGCGCCCATAGCCATGGAGCGCAGCTCACCGGACTCCTCGGCCAGCGGATCGTCTTCGCCCGCAGCCTCCAGCGGCGGTGGTACCGCCATCAGCGCGCAGGCAGGTAGCGCGACGGATCGACGGGCTTGCCTTGCCGGCGGATCTCGAAGTGCAGCTTGACGCGGTCGGCGTCGGTGCCGCCCACCTCGGCGATCTTCTGGCCCTTGCGCACGGACTGGTCTTCCTTCACCAGCAGGGTCTGGTTGTGGGCGTAGGCCGTCAGGAAGGTGTTGTTGTGCTTGAGGATGACCAGGTTGCCGTAACCGCGCAGGCCCGCCCCGGCATACACCACGCGACCGTCGGCCGCCGCCAGCACCGGGTCGCCCGCCTTGCCCGCGATGTCGATGCCCTTGTTGCGCGCCTCGTCGAACCCTGCGATGACCGCGCCCGAAGCGGGCCAGATGAAGGCCATGCCGTCCTCGCCCGCCGCCGCCGGGGGCTGGGCTGGCGTGGTGGGCGCCACGGCCACCACGGTGCTTGAGGCGGTCGGCGCCGCAGCCTTCGCCGGAGGCGGCGCGCTGGCGGGCGCCACGGAGGACGAGGTGACGGGGCGCGTCACCACGCCGGTATCGGCAGCAACGGTTGGCGCGGCTGGCACCGGGGCCGCAGGCGGCACGACGCGCAGCACCTGGCCGACCTCGATCAGATTGGGGTTCTCCAGGCTGTTCCAGCGGGCGATGTCCTTCCAGCCCTGCCCTGCATCGAGCCCGATGCGGATCAGGGTGTCGCCAGGCTGGACGGTGTAGTAGCCCGGCTTGCCCGCGTTTTCCGCACCTGGCAGCACCTTGGGCGGCACCACCACGCCCGACTGCGGCGCGGGAGCGGAGCCAAGGGACGTGCCCCGGTCTTCCACAGGAGCCTTGTTCAGCCGGGTGCCGCAGCCGGTGAGCGCAAGCCCCGCCACTGCCACGGCAAACCCCACCACAAGACGACCACGCGATGCGTACATAAGCAATTTTCCTTCAGGCAATCCCCGATTTTAGAGGGACAAAATGCACGGGTTCGAGCACGTTTTGTTTCAACCCGTGCGGGGTTTTGTCGATCACGAGCAACACCTGCTGCCCTCCCACCAGCGCCATGGGCGCCACCAGCCGTCCACCCACGGCCAATTGGTCGCACCACGCCTGTGGCACGGCTTCGCCCCCGGCGGCGGCAATGATGGCGGCGTAGGGCGCGCCCCTGGCGTAGCCCAGCATGCCGTCGCCGAAGATCAGGTGTACGTTCGCCAGGCGAAACGGGCGCAGATGGTGGCGCGCCTTGTCGTGCAGGCCGCGCAGACGCTCCACCGTATAGACCTCGCGCGCCAGGCGGCTCAGCACAGCGGCCTGATAGCCGCAGCCGGTGCCGATCTCCAGCACCCGCCCCAGCCCGCCCGCGCGTGCGCCCTCGGCGCCCAGCAGCAGTTCGCACATGCGCGCCACCACGCTGGGCTTGGAGATGGTCTGGCCCAGGCCGATGGGCAGGCTGGTGTCCTCATACGCCTGGTTGACCAGGGCGCTGTCCACGAAGCGGTGGCGCTCCACGGCGCCCATGGCCTGCAGCACGGCAGGCGAAGTGATGCCGCCCGCCCTGAGCTTGTGAGCCATGCGCGCGCGCATCGCCGCCGAGTCCAGCCCCACCCCCGCAGGGGCCACCGGCACGGCCTGGCGCACGGCTGGCACCGTGGGCGCGACGCGCGCGGGCGAGCCCGGCAGGCGGGCCGGGAAGCCAGGGCGGCGCTGCTGCATCACCCCCCCGCCGCCAGCCGGGACACCGTCTGCGCCCAATCACCCATGCTGTCGTGGTCCGTCAGGTCCACCTTCAGCGGCGTAATGGACACATGGCCCTGGGCCGTGGCGTGGAAGTCCGTCCCCTCGGCATCGTCCTTGGCCGGGCCTGCGCCGCCTATCCAGTACATGGACTCGCCCCGGGGGCTTTGCTGCACGATGACGCGCTCGGCCGCGTGGCGGCGCCCCAGGCGACACACCTTGGCCGGGCGCAGGGCCGCCAGCGGCATGTTGGGGATGTTCACGTTCAGCAGCCAGGGCGCTGCGCCTGCCAATTGCTGGCCGAGTATCTGCGCCACGATCTCGCGCGCCTTGGCGGCTGCGGCCTCGAGTTCGCTCCAGCCCTTGTCCACCTGCGAGAACGCGATGGCCGGGATGCCAAACAGGTAGCCCTCCATGGCTGCGCCCACAGTGCCGGAATAGATGGTGTCGTCGCCCATGTTGGCGCCGTTGTTGATACCCGAGACCACCAGGTCTGGCCGGTAGCCCAGCAGCCCCGTGAGCGCGATGTGAACGCAGTCCGCCGGGGTGCCGTTCACGTAGCGAAAGCCGTTGTGCGCCGTGTGTACGTACAGCGGCGAATGCAGCGTCAGCGCATTGGACTTGGCACTGTTGTTGTGCTCAGGGGCAACCACCTCCACCTCCACGCCGTCGAGCGTCCTGAGCGCACCATGCAGCGCCGCGATGCCTGGAGCCTGGTAGCCGTCGTCGTTGCAGATGAGGATTTTCATGGTTGCTGTCGCTGCGGATTTCTCGGATGCAACGGATTGTAGGCGGGCACCCCGCCCCGTCGCCCGAGGGACAAGGCGCGGCAACGGGGCGCACCTATCATGCGCACCCACCCCATTCACCCGGAGACTCACCCCATGCACGCTTGGCTCTGCACCAACCCCACCGGCGTCGAGGCGCTGGCCTGGACCGAACTGCCCACCCCGACCCCCCAGGCAGGCGAGGTGCTCATAGAGATCAAGGCCGCCAGCCTGAACTTCCCCGACCTGCTGATCGTGCAGAACAAGTACCAGATGAAGCCGCCGCTGCCCTTCGTGCCCGGCTCGGAGTACGCAGGCGTGGTGGCGGCCGTGGGCGAAGGCGTCAAGCACCTGAAGGTCGGCCAAAACGTGGCCTGCCTCTCGGGCACCGGCGGCTTCGGCACCCACACCATCGCCCCGGCGGCGCTGTGCATGCCGCTGCCCGACGGCTTCGGCCACGTGGACGCGGCGGCCTTCATCATGATCTACGCCACCTCGCACCACGCGCTGATCGACCGGGGCCAGCTCAAGGCGGGCGAGACGGTGCTGGTGCTGGGCGCGGCGGGCGGCGTGGGCACGGCGGCCATCCAGATCGCCAAGGCCGTGGGCGCGCGCGTGATCGCCGCAGCCTCCACCGACGAGAAATGCGCGCTGTGCCGCAAGATCGGCGCAGACGAAACCATCAACTACGGCACCCAGGATCTGCGCGAGGCCATCAAGGCCGCCACCGGCGGCAAAGGCCCCGACGTGATCTACGACCCCGTGGGCGGCGACTTCGCCGAGCCCGCGTTCCGCTCCATCGCCTGGCGCGGGCGCTACCTGGTGGTGGGTTTCGCGTCCAGTCCCACCGTGCCTTCGCTGCCCATGAACCTGCCGCTGCTCAAGGGCGCCTCGCTGGTGGGCGTGTTCTGGGGCGCTTTCTCCAAGAACGAGCCCCAGGCCAACGCCGCCATGATGGCCGAGCTGGCCCAGTGGTACGCCCAGGGCAAGATCAAACCCGTGATCGACCGCACCATGCCCATGGCCGAACTGCCCGCTGCCTACGCCCACATGGGCTCGCGCGGGGTGATGGGGAAGCTGGTGATGGTGAACTGAAGCAGTCGGCCAGAACGCGCCGCCGCTGTGTCACACTTGCGCATTCAGCTCTCTGACACGGGTGTCCGCACATGGCCGACCGCCTTCCTTCCGACATAGCGCGCGAGACGCTCAAGCTGCTCGCCGCCCGGCGCCTGCCCCCCACGCCGGACAACTACCTGGCGCTGTATGACGAAATCGCCGGCACGCGCAGTGCCCAGCCCTTCCCCGAAGGCCCGCTGCACCAGATCCTGCGGGTGCTGCCCGGCCAGACTCCCGCGCAGAAACGGCTGCTGGGCCAGTTCGAGCGGGCCGTCAACAACAAGGACTGGTCTGCGCTGCAAAGCGTGCTGGTGGGCTATGCCAACCTGGGCCTGAGCCCCGCCGCATCGTCGGCCCCGGCGGACGCCGCCGCAGACGCCGGGGCGGCCAATGTTCTGCCGCAGGAGTTCGCGCAGATGCTGGCGCGCCTCATCGACAACACGCTGCCCGCACTGGGCGAAGACGACGCCCGCGTGACCGAGATGGCGAGCCAGCTCGTCACCTTCCTGAAAGAGCCCGCCCCGCTCATCTCCAGCGCCCAGCTCATGCTGGGCAACTTCACCTACCGGCTGTCTTTCGCCGCCGAGGAGCAGGCCGCCGTGCGCGCCAGCCTGCTGGACCTGCTGCACATGGTGTTCGAGAACATCGCCGTGCTCAGCGCCGAAGACCGCTGGCTGCGCGGCCAGGCCGAGGCGCTGATGGCCGCGTCCACCCCGCCGCTGACCCTGCGGCGGCTCGACGACGTGCAGCGCAGGCTCCGGGACGTGATCTTCAAGCAGACCGAGGCCAAGGCGCGCACCGTCGAGGCCCAGGAACAGATGAAGGACATGCTGGCGGCCTTCATCGACCGGCTGGCGAAGATCACCGCGTCCAGCACCACCTACCAGGGCACCATGGCGCGCTGCGCCGATTTGATCGGCAAGGCCACCACGCTCGACGAGATCGCCCCCGTGCTGCAAGAGGTGATGGCCGCCACCCGCGCCATGGCACTGGACAGCCGCGTGGCCCACGACGAGCTGCAGGACCTGCGCGAGCGCACCGAGGCCAAGCACGCCGAGGTGACCCGCCTGCAAGAAGAACTCGACCGCGCCAGCGCCCAGGCGCGGCACGACCCGCTGACCGGCTCGCTCAACCGCAAGGGCCTGGACGAAGCCATGGAGCGCGAGGTGGCCCGCGCGCGGCGCATGGGCACGCCGCTGTGCGTGTCGCTGCTGGACGTGGACAACTTCAAGACCATCAACGACCGCCTGGGCCACGCGGGTGGCGACGCGGCGCTGGTGCATCTGGCGCAGGTCACGCGCGAGGTCATGCGCCCGCAGGATTTGCTCGCCCGCTACGGCGGCGAGGAGTTCGTGCTGGTGCTGCCCGACACCACGGCCGAGAGCGGCGTGGCCGCCATGACGCGGCTGCAGCGCGAGCTGACCACGCGCTTCTTCCTGCAGGGCAGCGAGAAGGTGCTCATCACCTTCAGTGCGGGCGTGGCCCAGTTGCACGACGGCGAGGCCAGCACCGACGCGCTGCGGCGCGCCGACCAGGCCATGTACCTGGCCAAGCGCTCCGGCAAGAACCGCGTCATGGCGGCATGACCTTTTGATGCATCCTGAGCAGCGTCGCGCCTTCCTGCGGCAAGCCGCCAGCGCAGCCACCGCCGCCGCCCTGCCCCGCTGGGCCTGGGCCAGTCCACCTGCGCTGCAACAGTACCCCTTCGCCCTCGGCATCGCCAGCGGCGACCCCACGCCCGATGGCGTGGTACTGTGGACACGCCTTCTGACCGACCACCCCGGCCCCCACACGGTGCGCTGGGAGCTTGCGCACGACAGCCGCTTCGCCCGCATCGTGCAAAAGGGCGAGGCCACCGCCCTGCCCGACCTGGGCCACGGCGTCCACGTGGAGCTGCGCGGCCTGGAGCCAGGCCGCTGGTACCACTACCGCTTCATGCTCGGCGACGCCGTCAGCGCCATGGGCCGCACGCGCACCGCCCCGGCGGCGGACGACCTGCCCGAGCGGCTGCGCATCGCCTGGGCCTCGTGCCAGCGCTGGGAACACGGCCACTACGCCGCATGGCGGCACGTGGCGGCAGACCAGCCCGACCTGGTGCTCTTTCTGGGCGACTACATCTACGAATACGCCACGCCCAAGGCCACCGAGGGCCTGGCCCGCACCCACGCGCTGCGCCTGGCCACCACGCTGGCCGACTACCGCGACCGCTACGCGCTGCACAAAAGCGACCCCGCCCTGCAAGCCGCCCACGCCGCCTGCCCCTGGGCCGTGACCTGGGACGACCACGAGGTGCAGAACGACTACGCCGCCGACGCGGGCCGGGGCGACGCCGCCGCCTTCCTGCCCCTGCGCAACGCGGCCTGGCAGGCGTTCTACGAGAACATGCCCCTGCGCGCCGCCACGCTGGCCGACCGGAGCGCGCCGCAAATCTACCGCCGCCTGCGCTGGGGCCAGTTGGCGCACATCCACCTGCTGGACAGCCGCCAGTACCGCAGCTGGCAGGCGTGCCGCGCGCCGGGCTCCGCCAGCGCCTCGGGCGTGCGCGCCGCCGACTGCGCCGAGCTGGCCGACCCCGCCCGCAGCTTCCTGGGCCATGCGCAAGAGCAGTGGCTGGACGCCGGGCTGGCCCATGACGCAGCCGCATCCACACGCTGGAGCGTGCTGGCCCAGCAAACGTTGTTTGCGCCGCGCCGCTACCCATCCGGCATGGTCGCCACCGACAGCTGGGACGGCTACCCCGCAGCCCGCGCGCGCCTGCTGCAGTCCCTGGCCCGGCACACGCCGCGCAACACCGTGCTGCTGGGCGGCGACATCCACCAGAACTACGTGTGCGAGCTGCGCGCCCAGCCAGAATCCCCCGTGCTCGCCAGCGAGTTCTGCGGCACCTCGATCAGCTCGCGCTCGGGCACCACGCAGGACAAGGTGGACGCCATCGCGCGCCACAACCCGCACGTGCTGCTGGCCCGCTGCGACGAGCGCGGCTACGGCCTGGCGGACATCACGCCCGCGCGCTGGACCACACAGTTGCGCGTGCTGGACGACCCGCTGCGCGCCGACAGCGGCGCCCGCACGCTCGCCCGCTTCGTGGTCGAGGACGGGCGCGCCGGGCCGGTGCGCACGTGAGATCGCTCCTCTTTCAATAGCTGCTTGCGCTTACCCCATAAGCGCTGGAGCCCTAAAACACTGATAATTCTCCCAAGCGTTCAATCGCCTCGCGAACCTGCGCATTCCAGCCAAAGCCCGCGTTGAGCCGAAAGCAATGGTCAAAGCGGCCGTCGGTGGCAAACAGATGCCCCGGCGCAATGCCGATGCCCTCTTGGCGCGCCCGCTCGAACAGCGTGCGGGCGCTGGGGCTGCCGTCCGGCAGCGCCACCCACAGCACGTAGCCGCCATCCGGGCTGGACACCTGGGTGCCAGGCGCAAACGCCCGCAGCACCGCCGCACGCATGCTCCCCACCTGCTTGTGCAGCGTCTGCCGCAGCCTGCGCAAATGCAGGTCATAGCCGCCAGAGCGCAAGAACTCCACAATCGCCGCCTGCGCGTACAGGCCGGTGCCCATGGTTGAGCTGTACTTCTCTGCGGCGATCTGTGAAGACCACCGGCCAGCCGCCACCCAGCCGACCCGGATGCCCGGTGCCAGCGTCTTGGAAAAACTGCTGCACAAGATCACCTCTTCGCTGAACGCGCGCAAGGGCAGTGGGCGCTCGCCGCTGAAGTGCGTGTCGCCGTAGATGTCGTCCTCGATCACCACGGCGCCATGCCGCTGTGCCAGCGCGACCAACGCACGCTTGTGCTCCACCGGCAGCGTGACCCCCGTGGGGTTGTTGGCGTTGGCAATACTCAAAACCGCCGTCACCTTGCCGCTCCGCAGCACGGCTTCAAGGGCATCCAGATCCATGCCCTCCTCGCCCGTGGAAATCTCCACCGGATGCAGCCCCAGGCTGCGCAGCATCCGCAGGATCACGAAATACGTGGGCGATTCCACCGCCACGCCGTCACCCGGGCGCGCCACTGTGCGCAGGGCCAACGACAAGGATTCCACGCAGCCATGGGTCACCACCACTTCGTCCGGATGGAGCGTGCAGCCATAGTCGAATGCGCGCCGCACGATCTGCTCCTTGAGCGCCGGGTAGCCCGTACCGCGCAGGGGCGCACCCAGCAAACCGGGGTCACGATAGACCAGTTGGCGCATCAGCACGCTCAACTTCCCCGTTGGATACAGCCCGGGTTCACCGTTGGCGAGATCGAGCCGCACACGGCACGGCGACCCCATGATGGACAAGTGCGTCCGAGTCTGCTCATCCACCGGCGCTAGCTCCATGGGCGCAGGCACCGCCAGCCCGCGCCGACGCGCCACATAGAACCCAGAGCGGGGGCGCGCATCCACCAGCCGCTCCTGCTCCAGCACGCGCAGCGCTTGCAGCGCGGTCAACTCGCTCACTCCATGCTCGCGGCCCAGGCGGCGCACGGACGGCACGCGGGCGCCCTCAGGTAAGACCCCGGCTTCGATGGCGGTGCGCAATTGCTGGGCGATCTGCTGATATCGAGAAAGCTTATTCATACTAGAAAAATCAACTGTTATACACCAGACAGGGCAACACTGTATATAGACATACTCTTTTTAAAGAAATAAAGTACTGCGCTTATTCAATTTATAACGCATTGAATAAATTTTGATCATTCCAAATCGCCAAAAATGGCTATTGGGATCGTTTTGACTATTTGGACAATTTATGGATCAAGTTATTGAGAAAGCGCGCACAAATGAATCAATCGCGGCAAATTGGCCTGAGGTACGCACGCTTAAGTTGGATTTACAACAGGCAAAGCTAATTTGTCGCTTTTCAAAAGAATTGGCAGATCTTGGGGGACCGCAAGCTCCTGGAACAAGAACAAAAGCAGCAGGATTCGCCACCGAAATCAAGCAGACCTTTGGAGCAACAGAAGCCGAAATTCTAAGGACATATGGAGAAGGACGATTATCGACCCTGATCATTGAAGGAATGCTTCCCATCTCGGAAAATTATCCACCTGATGCTCTTCCATCACTCAGGGAGATTGATGAGAGGAAGGACATCATCCAACTCGGTGCGCGAAATCAAATTCTCCTTAAATTAGTTGACAATTTAGCCTTCGCCTATGACATCGATAACGACGCAAAAATAATTCGAGTGGTCGCCAACATAAAAGGCGGTGGCAAATCCCCTTTGAGGTCAGAATCTCAAAATCCTGAGCTAAGTTCCCATTCTGGCCTTGCATTAGGTCCACATACTGAGGCTCCCTACTGGTGTGCCGGCCGGTCACATTCTGGACATTCTCCATCGCCCTCCTCGCTGATCCTCTCCGCATTGTGGAATCCTCAGCATGAGCCAACATCTGTCATTCCGCTTCCTAGTATTTTGAAGAGTCTTGGTATAGATCGATGCCTAGCGCTGGCGACACCATGGTTTCAGTTCACGCGGAGTGATTCATTTGTCGAGGGAATGGGAGAGGATGGCAGTCAGATATCCATACTTTCATTTGATGAAAATGGTGGTTTTTCGGCAAGATTCAACACCTATCGATTCTCCGTAATGCAAGAGGCTCCAATTTCAGTCAAAAAAGCATTTGACGCTTTCAAGGAAGAAATTGGCGCATGCACCCCGTTCCAGCACTCCTTATCCCAGCATTCGGCAATCATTATCAATAACACTCGCGCCCTTCATTGCCGTGATATTTTACAAGACAACAGAAGAGTTCTTGTTCGATTATTTGGCTACTCCAGATATGCGGAGCCCATTGCATACTCCCAAGATCCTTTATTGGTACACGGATGAATAATTAATAAACTTAGAAAGAATGGGTTCATGGATATTAGCTTATTAGGCATTCTTGGAGGGGTTGCGTTTGCCGCTGGTTTCTTCGATGCAATAGCCGGAGGAGGAGGTTTGATCACTTTACCGGCTCTAATGGTTGCCGGAGTTAACCCTGTCAACGCCATCGCCACCAACAAGGTGCAGGCTGCCGCTGCTACGGTGTCCGCAACTGCAGCATTCGCCCGCAAGGGCATGATCGACTGGAAAGCCGGGCGCGGCCTGGTGATGTTTTCGGCGATTGGGGGTATAGCGGGCGCCACGTTGGTCAGCTTGGTCAACAAGGCGTGGCTGCAGGCGCTTGTCCCCATTCTTTTGGTGCTGATAGCCGCCTATTTCGCCCTGACCCCTTCGATGTCTGAAGGCCAGAAGCGACGGCAGCGCCTTTCGCTGGGGGCATTCACCTTCGCCGTCGCGCCTGTGCTGGGGGCCTACGACGGATTCTTCGGGCCTGGCGTTGGCTCCTTCTTTTTGGTGGGCTTCGTGGCGCTGTGCGGTCTGCAGATCATGCAGGCGATGAGCATGACCAAGCTGGCCAACGCCGCGTGCAACCTGGGGTCGCTCTCGGTGTTCGCCATGAGCGGGCTGATCATCTGGCCCATTGCGCTGACCATGGCCGTGGCCGCCTTCGCGGGCGCACAACTTGGGGCACGGGCGGCCGTGCGCGTGGGGCCGAAGCTGGTCAAGCCCATGATCATCGTTGCGTGCCTGGCGATGGCCTGCAAATTGCTGGCTGATGAGGAGAATCCGCTGCGGAAAGGGTTTACTTTGCTTCTTAATTAATAGCATCTCGCACTTACCCCATAAGCGCTGGAGCCCTAAAACACCTTAAATTCCGTGCGCTGTAGCGCAATGTAACGAAGCGCCGCCCTGGGGACGGCGCACGTACGATGGCCGCTTCTTGCCACGAAGGAGAAGCCCCATGCCCACCCCCCGTCACCTGCTGGCCGCCACCGCCATCGCCTCCCTGCTCGCAGGCTGCGCCAGCACCCCATCCAAGTTTGCCTACACCGTGCCCGACCAGCCCGAGGGCTCGTCCGGCTACACCGAAAAGCCCGGCTGGGCCACCGAGAAGTTCGCTGTGGCCGCCGCCAACCCGCTGGCGACGGACGCGGGCTACCAGGTCCTGAAGGCGGGCGGCTCGGCCATCGACGCCGCCATCGCCGTGCAGATGGTGCTAACTCTGGTGGAGCCGCAGTCCAGCGGCATCGGCGGCGGCGCCTTCCTGATGCACTACGACGGCAAGGCGGTCGAAGCCTATGACGGGCGCGAGACGGCGCCCGCCGCCGCCGACGAAAAGCTGTTCCTGGGCGCCGACGGCAAGCCCCTGCCCTTCTACGACGGCGTGGTGGGCGGCCGCTCGGTGGGCGTGCCCGGCACCGTGCGCATGCTGGAGATGGCGCACCAGCAGCATGGCAAACTGCCCTGGGCCACGCTGTTCCAGCCCGCCATCACGCTGGCCGAGGGCGGCTTCAAGGTCAGCGCGCGGCTGAACACCTTGGCCCGGGCCGATGCGCACCTGAAGAAAGACCCGGTAGCCGCCGCCTACTTCTACAAGCCCGACGGCGACGCGCGCGACGTGGGCTTCAACCTGCGCAACCCCGAGCTGGCCGCCGTGCTGCGCCGCATCGCCGCCGATGGCAGCCGTGCCCTGCACGAAGGCGAAGTGGCCCAGGCCATCGTGGACAAGGTGACCAAGCACCCCACCAACCCCGGCAAGCTCAGCCTGGCCGACCTGGCCGGCTACCAGCCGAAGAAGCGCGAGGCCCTGTGCCATGACTACCAGGTGCAGGCCAAGGATTACCGCATCTGCGGCTTCCCGCCGCCCAGTTCGGGCGCCATTGCCATCGGGCAGATCCTGGGCATCCTCAAGAACACCGACGCCGCCGCCAAGCCGCTGCAGGACGGCTTGCCGTCCGCCGACTGGCTGCACCTGTACACCGAGGCCGCGCGCCTGGCCTTTGCCGACCGCGCGCAGTACGTGGCCGACCCCGACTTCGTGCAGCCCCCGGGCGGCAGTTGGACCACCCTGCTGGCCCCCGCCTACCTGGCCGAGCGCGCCAAGCTCATCGGCGCGCAGAGCATGAAGGTGGCCCAGCCCGGCAACCCCGGCGCGGTGAAGGCCAGCTACGCGCCCATGCCCGCGCAGCCCGAGTACGGCACCAGCCACATCAGCATCGTGGACGCCTACGGCAACGCCATCGCCATGACCACCACCATCGAAGACCAGTTCGGCGCGCGGCAGATGGTCAAAGGCTTCCTGCTGAACAACGAGCTGACGGACTTCAGCTTCGCCCCCGCCGATGCGCAGGGCGCACCCATCGCCAACCGCGTGCAGCCCGGCAAGCGCCCGCGCTCGTCCATGTCGCCCACCCTCGTGTTCGACAAGGCCACGGGCGAGCTGCTGATGAGCGGCGGCAGCCCCGGCGGCGCGGCCATCATCCACTACACGGCCAAGACGCTGTACGGCGTGCTCAACTGGGGGCTGATGCCGCAGCAGGCCATCAACCTGCCCAACTTCGGCACCATGAACGGCCCCACGCTGCTGGAAGAAAAGCGCTTTGCGCCCGCCACGGTGGAGGCCCTGCGCGCACGCGGCGCCGAGGTGCGCGAGATGAACATGACCAGCGGCCTGCAGGCCATCACGCTGGGCAATGCGCATGGCAAGAAGCTCTGGCTGGGCGGCGCCGACCCGCGCCGCGAGGGCGTCGTGATGGGGGATTGAACTTCAAGCCAAATTGGCTTCCAGCGCCCGTGCAGCAAGCGTAAGCAGCTATCAACTAGATAGCAAACCGCGCCAGCACTTTGGGCAGGCTGGTCGCCAACATCGCCACGCCCGACAGCGTGAGCAAGCCCAGCACCACCTGCTTGAACCGCGCCTCGCTGATGCCCAGGTAGAGCCGCGTGCCCAGGAACGAGGGCACCAGTATGGCGGGGATCACGATGGCGAGCATGGGCAGCGTGGCGCGGGTGACGAGGCCCGTGGCCGCATAGGTGGCCATGGTCACAACGAGCATCGACAGGTTGAAGTTCTGGATGACGGCGCGCTGCGCGTCCTTGTCGAAGCCGCGCAAGGTACACCACAGCGTGGGCAGCACTCCGGTGAAGCCGCCCAGCCCGCCCATGATGCCGCCCGACAGCCCCGCCACCGCGTCCCCCAGCCGCCCGCCGCGCGCGATGCGCGGCAGTTGCTGCGCCATCAGCATCGCCGGGCAGCACAGCACCAGCAGCGTGCCCAGCACCAGCTTGAAAGCCTGCATGTCCAGGCGCGGCAGCAGCGCCACGCCCAGCGGAATGCCCGCCAGCCCGCCCAGCACGAAGGGCAGCAGCCGCTTCCAGTCCCACCCCCGGCGCACCGACAGCGCCGCCAGAATCTGCCCGGTGAGCGCGCCGCACACGGCCAGCGCTGCCGCCAGGCGCGGCTCCAGCACCCAGGCCCAGCAGGCCATGGCCACCATGCCGAAGCCAAAGCCCGACAGGCCCTGCACAAAGCCCGCCAGCGCCGCGCCGAGCACCACCATCCAGACCACCGAATAGTCCATTGCGCATCACTCCTGTCCATTCACCCTTGAATGCCAAATTGGCCTCTAGCTATTGATACACAAGCACCTGCAGCTATCCTATCAGTAGCACATCAAGCCCCAACGCGTTCTTCGGGGACAATGCGCCCGTGTCCATCCCCCAGTCTTTCATCCAGGAGTTGCTGGCCCGCACCGACGTGGTCGAGGTGGTGGGGCGCTACGTGCAGCTCAAGAAGGGCGGGGCCAACTTCATGGGGCTGTGCCCCTTCCATGGGGAGAAGTCGCCCTCGTTCAGCGTCAGCCCGTCCAAACAGTTCTACCACTGCTTCGGCTGCGGCAAGAACGGCAACGCCATCGGCTTCTTGATGGAGCACGCGGGCATGGGCTTCGTCGAGGCCGTACACGACCTGGCCCAGCAAGTGGGCCTGCAAGTGCCGGACGACGACGTGTCGCCGCAAGAAAAAGAGCGCGCCGCCGCCGCCCGCCAGAAGCAGGCCACGCTGACCGACGTGCTGGAAAAGGCGGGCGACGCCTACCGCCGCCACCTGCGCGAGTCGCAGCGGGCCGTGGCCTACTTCAAGGGGCGCGGCGTCTCGGGCGCGGTCGCCAAGCGCTACGGCCTGGGCTACGCGCCCGAGGGCTGGCGCAGCCTGGCGAGCGTGTTCCCGCACTACGACGACCCGCTGCTGGAAGAAAGCGGCCTGGTCATCGTGAACCCGGACGACGGCGGCAAGCGCTACGACCGCTTCCGCGACCGGGTGATGTTCCCCATCCGCAACGTGAAAGGCGAGTGCATAGGCTTTGGCGGGCGCGTGCTGGGCGACGACAAACCCAAGTACCTGAACTCGCCTGAAACGCCCGTGTTTCACAAGGGCCGCGAGCTGTACGGCCTGTTCGAGGCCCGCACCGCCATCCGCGAGCACGGCTACGCGCTCGTCACCGAGGGCTACATGGACGTGGTGGCGCTGGCGCAGCTCGGCTTTCCCAACGCCGTGGCCACGCTGGGCACAGCCTGCACGCCCGAGCACGTCCACAAGCTCTTTCGCTTCACCGACGCGGTGGTGTTCAGCTTCGACGGCGACAGCGCAGGCCGCCGCGCCGCGCGCAAGGCGCTGGACGGCGCCCTGCCCCACGCCAGCGACACGCGCAGCATCAAGTTCTTGTTTTTACCCGCCGAGCACGACCCGGACAGCTTCATCCGTGCCCACGGCACCGACGCCTTCGCGCGCCAGGTGGAAGGCGCGGTGCCGCTGTCGCGCTTTCTCGTCGAGGCCGCCAGCGAGGGCTGCGACCTCGCCACCGCCGAAGGCCGCGCCCACATGGCGAGCAACGCCCGCCCGCTGTGGACGGCCCTGCCCGACGGCGTGCTCAAGCGCCAGCTGCTGGCCGAGCTGGCGGAGCTGACCCAGCTCAAGGCCCAGGACCTGTCGGACCTGTGGGGCGCGGCCAGCGCGCGCGAGGCGCCCCGCGCCGCGCCCGCCAGCCCCCCCGCTGCCGCCTACGCACAAGAAGCGCCCGCCTGGGACGCACCCGCCGATACCGGCACCTGGCAGCCGCAGGCCCGGCCCCCGCTGCGCCAGGGCGGCGACTGGAAAGGCCGCTGGAAGGGCCGCAACCAGGACGCCGCCCCCTGGCCGCCCCAGCCGCGCCTGCCGCGTACCCCCACGGCCAGCCGCGCCGACCATGCGGCGCGCCTGCTGCTGTCGCACATGGCCTTTTTGGAAGAGCTGACGCACGACGACCACGCCACCCTGTGCGCCCGGCCCGCGCCCCACGGCCCGCTGTTCGGCTGGCTGGAAGCGCAGTTCCACGAGCACGGCCCCCTGCCCTGGGCCGTGCTGCGCGAGAGCCTGCGCGACCACGAGTGCGAGGACCTGGCCCTCAAGGTCATGACCGGCTCGCACGCGCAGACCGAGGGCGACCTGCGCGAGCTGCGCCTGGAGCTGCGCGACCTGCTGGCCCGCATGCAGGTCGAGGACATCCAGGAGCAGCAGAAGCTGCTGGTGCTGCAGGTGGACCAGGACCCCACCGCCCTGGAGCGCTACCGCGCGCTGGAGCGCAGGCGCCAGGCGCTGTTGCAGGCTTGAAATCCGCGCTGGCGGTATAATCTAGGGTTAGCTACCGGCAAGAGCGACAGCAGCACCTCCGAGCCGGGCCGCCGTGACCATCGCGCGCACATTGGCCCACCCATCGCAAGGACTGCACACCAAATGATCGCCCAGACATCTTGCCCCTGAGGACTCCTCCTCCAGCGCGAAGGCCCTTGCAGGCATCGCGCCGTCACCCGCGCCGGGCTCTGTGGCGCTTGCGTTTTCCTTGTATCCATGTTTTCGATTCTGAGGTTGTTCATGCCCGCTCAAAAACCTGCTGCGAAGCCGCTCAAAGCTGCCGCCAAGGCCGCGCCCGCCAAGAAGCCCGCCGCCAAAGCGCCCGCGAAAACGTCCGTGAAGGCCCCCGCCAAGGCGCCCGCCAAAAAGGCGGCGCCCGCCGTGGCGGCCAAGAAAGAAGTGAAGAAAACCGTCCCCGTGAAAAAGACCGCAGACAAGGCGCAGCCCACCGCCGAAGAACTCAAGAAGAAACCCGCCCGCGCCAAGGCCGCAGTTGCAGCCGCCGCGCCCGCTGAAGAAGAAGCCACCAAGAAGCGCCCCGGCCGCCCTGCCAAGGCCGCCCCCGAGGCCAAGGGCCCCGCCGCCAAGCGCGGCCGCAAGCCCAAGGCCGCTGCCAGCGATGAGAGCGGCGACGACGCCGACCTGTCCGACATCGAATCCGACCTGGAAGGCGAGGTCGAGGAAGCCCCCGAAGCCGTGGCCACGGTCGAGAAGGCCAAGCCGCTGCGCATGAAGATCAGCAAGGCCAAGGAACGCGCCTTGATGAAGGAGTTCGGCCTGGACGAGACCGTCCTGTCCGAGGAAGACCTGGCCAAGCGCCGCTCGCGCCTGAAGACCCTGATCAAGCTGGGCAAGACGCGCGGCTACCTCACGCACGTCGAAATCTCCGACCACCTGCCCGACAAGCTGGTGGACGCCGAAACGCTCGAAGCCGTCATCACCACGCTGAACGACCTGGGCGTGGCCGTGTATGAGCAGACGCCCGACGCCGAGGCGCTCATCATTACCGACAACGCCCCCACGGGCGCGAGCGAAGAAGAAGCCGAGGAAGCCGCCGAAGCCGCCCTGTCCACCGTGGACAGCGAGTTCGGTCGCACCACCGACCCCGTGCGCATGTACATGCGCGAAATGGGCACGGTGGAGCTGCTCACGCGCGAGGGCGAAATCGAAATCGCCAAGCGCATCGAAGGCGGCCTGATGGCGATGATGGAAGCCATCAGCGCATCGCCCGCCACCATCGCCGAGATCCTCAACATGGGCGAGGAAATCCGCGAGGGCAAGGTCGTCATCTCCAGCATCGTGGACGGCTTCTCCAACCCCGACGAGGCCGACGACTACGTGGCCGAGGAAGACTTCGACGAGTTCGACGAGGCCGACGACGACGACGGCAAGGGCGGCAGCAAGGCGCTGACCAAAAAGCTCGAAGAACTCAAGAAGCAGGCGCTGGAGCGCTTCGACAAGCTGCGCGAGCTGTTCGAGAAGGTCCACAAGGTCTATGACAAGGAAGGCTACGGCACGCCCGCCTACATGAAGGCGCAGCACGCCCTGTCGGCCGAGCTGATGACCATCCGCTTCACCGCCAAGACCATCGAGAAGCTGTGCGACATGGTGCGCAGCCAGGTGGACGACGTGCGCAAGAAGGAGCGCGAGCTGCGCCGCATCATCGTGGACAAGTGCGGCATGCCGCAGGAAGTCTTCATCAAGGAGTTCCCGCCCAACCTGCTCAACCTGAAATGGGTCGAGAAGCAGGCCGCCGCTGGCAAGCCCTGGAGCACGGTGATGGCGCGCAACATCCCGCCCATCCAGGAACTGCAGCAAAAGCTGATGGACCTGCAGGCCCGCGTGGTCGTGCCGCTGCCCGAGCTGAAGGAAATCAACAAACGCATGAACGAGGGCGAAGCCACCTCGCGCGACGCCAAGAAGGAAATGATCGAGGCCAACCTGCGCCTCGTGATCTCCATCGCCAAGAAGTACACCAACCGGGGCCTGCAGTTCCTCGACTTGATCCAGGAGGGCAACATCGGCCTGATGAAGGCCGTGGACAAGTTCGAATACCGGCGCGGCTACAAGTTCTCGACCTACGCCACGTGGTGGATCCGCCAGGCGATCACGCGCTCCATCGCCGACCAGGCGCGCACCATCCGCATCCCGGTCCACATGATCGAAACCATCAACAAGATGAACCGCATCAGCCGCCAGCATTTGCAGGAGTTCGGCTTCGAGCCCGATGCGTCCATCCTGGCCGCCAAGATGGAGATTCCCGAGGACAAGATCCGCAAGATCATGAAGATCGCCAAGGAGCCGATCTCGATGGAAACCCCCATCGGCGACGACGACGACAGCCACCTGGGCGACTTCATCGAGGACGGCGCCAACACGGCGCCCATCGACGCCGCCATGCAGGCCGGCCTGCGCGACGTGGTCAAGGACATCCTGGACGGCCTGACCCCGCGCGAGGCCAAGGTGCTGCGCATGCGCTTCGGCATCGAGATGACCAGCGACCACACGCTGGAAGAAGTGGGCAAGCAGTTCGACGTGACGCGCGAGCGCATCCGCCAGATCGAGGCCAAGGCGCTGCGCAAGTTGAAGCACCCCAGCCGCTCGGACAAGCTGCGCAGCTTCATCGACTCGCTGTAATCAATGCGTTGACCGCCAGGCCCGTCCCTGCACGCGGGGGCGGGCTTTTTTCATGGAAAGAACCATGTCCCTGCCCCCTGAAGTCTTCGTCGAGATCGCCCACTTCGTGCGCGGCGGCTTCGAGGACCGCGACAGCATCGTCGAGATCTTGCTGCAAGACCTGTACGACCCTGGCGAGCTGGACGAGGCGCTGGTCACCCGGGCCATCGACGAGGCCCTCCGCAAGCACGAAGAGCACAAGCGCCACTGGCCCGCCGTCACCGACTGCGACCGGCTGGAGTCCGTCTTCAACGACCTGAACCGCCAGGGCATCATCGCCCTGCACAACGCGGGCTACACCCAGAGCGACGGCTACGACGACGTGTCGCAGGCCCTGGCCGAGCACCCGGCGCCGGACACCGTCGCGGGCTACTGCTTCTACCATGGCCAGGACCTGGAGCGCGTGCTCCAGGGCGGGGGCCTGCTGCTGTCCTTTGGCCCGCTGGACCCTCGGGCCAAGGCCACCGAAGGCCCCCGCATCGGCGCCAAGATCGCCGACGCACTCCGGCAGGCCGGGTTCGCCGTGGAGTGGGACGGCACGTTCTCCAAGCGGATCTTCCTGCCGGATTTCGACTGGAAGAAACGATAGATTTGCTATTAAAATAATAGCTTATAGTGCTTGCTACATAAGCGCTAGAGGCCAAAAATACTCAAAATCCGTCAGGCCACCACGCCCGCGTCCCGCAGCGCGGCCACGGCCTCGGGCGTGTAGCCCAGGCCCTGCAGCAGCTCGGTCGTGTGCGCGCCCATCCGGGGCGGGTCGGCGCGCACGGGCAGGCGCTGGCCGTCCATGCGCAGGGGCATCAGCGTGACCTGGGCCGTGCTGCCCGCGCGCTCGCCGTCGGGCAGGGTGACGTTGGCCAGGCCGCCGGTGGCCTGCAGGTGCGGGTCGTCGAACAGCTCCTCGGGCCGCCGTATGGGCGCGAACGGCAGGCCGTGGCGCTCGAAGATGGCCGCCAGTTCATCGGCCGTGTGCGCCGCCAGGCGCTCGCGCAGCACGGGCATCAGCGTGGGGCGGGCGCGCACGCGGTCGTTGTTGGTGGCGTGGCGCGGGTCGGCCTTCAGGTCGGCGTAGCCCAGGGCGTCGCAGAAGGTCTGCCATTGCGCGTCGCTCACGGCAGCCAGAAAGATTTGCCCGCCGTCCTTCACGCTGAACACGTCATACACGGCCCAGGACGAGATGCGGTCGGGCATGGGCGCGGCGGGCTGGCCGGTGACGGCGAACTGCATCATGTGCTGGCCGACCAGGAAGACGTTGTTCTCGAACAGGGCCGAGTCCACCTCCTGCCCGCGCCCGGTGATGCCGCGCTGCATCAGCGCCGCCATGGCGCCGATGGCGCCGAACATGCCGCCCATGATGTCGTTCACGCTGCTGCCCGCGCGCAGCGGGTCGCCGGGACGGCCCGTCATGTAGGCCAGGCCGCCCATCATCTGCACCACCTCGTCGAGCGCGGTGCGGTGCTCGTAGGGGCCGGGCAAAAAGCCCGTGTGGTTCACATAGACGAGGCGCGGGTTCTGCGCGCTCAGCGTGGCGTAGTCCAGGCCGTGTTTCGCCATCACGCCGGGCTTGAAGTTCTGCGCCACCACGTCGGCCGAGGCGGCGAGCCTGCGCGCCGCTTCCAGCCCCTCGGGGCGGCGCAGGTCGATGGCGATGCTCTTCTTGTTGCGGTTGAACATGGGGAAGAAGCCCGCGCCCGCACCCAGCAGGTGGCGCGTGCGGTCGCCGTCCACCGGCTCGACCTTGATGACCTCGGCCCCCAGGTCGGCCAGCACCATGCCGCAGGTGGGGCCCATGACCATGTGGGTGAATTCGACCACGCGCACGCCTTCCAGGGGCAGGCGGCGCGCGGCGGCAGCGGGGTGAGGCGGCGCAACAGTCATGGCGCAACGATACCCGCGCAATCCGTGGCCGCCTCGCAACAGTTTGATACGCTTGGGCAGATTTTTGAGGGTTGGCGCATGCGTGGTGTGCGGTTTGAGCTACTAAACTTGTAGCAAAATCGGTTACGCGCTATATTCACAGCGCATCGGCGGGACCGGCTGCGGGCCGCCCGGTACGAACTTTTGATCCAACACTTGCGCGAGGAGAAGCGTCCATGAGCTCCAAAGAAAATGCCGCCATCAACCAGCTCTTTGAAAAACTGGAATGCCGTTATGCGCTGCGCGTGCTGTGGGCCCTGAAGGACGGCCACCCCCAAACCTTCCGCCTGCTGCAAGACAGCGTGGGCGGCATCACCCCCAACACGCTCAACACCCGCATCAAGGAGCTGCGCGAAGCGGGCTTCGTGGACCACGGCAGCGACGGCTACACGGTCACGCCCTCGGGCGCCGACCTGCTCAAGCGCCTGTCCGACGTGCAGGCCTTCGCCACCCGCTGGGTGGCCGCACGGGCCAAGAAGTAAGCCTGCGGGCCCCATCAAAAAATAGCAGTCAAAATGGCTGCTGGCGCTTGCTGGACAAGCGCCAGCAGCTATGTTTTTAGTAGCATCAAGGATTGACCACATGGCACTGACCACCACCGCATCCGGCCTGCAGTACGAAGACACCGCCGTGGGCGAAGGCGCCGAGGCGACCCGGGGCCAGAACGTGTCGGTCCACTACACCGGCTGGCTCTACAACGACGGCGAGCAAGGCGCCAAGTTCGACTCCAGCCGCGACCGCAACGACCCCTTCACGTTCTCGCTGGGCGCGGGCATGGTCATCAAGGGCTGGGACGAAGGCGTGCAGGGCATGAAGATCGGCGGCAAGCGCACGCTGATCATCCCTGCGGCCCTGGGCTATGGCGCGCGCGGCGCGGGCGGCGTGATCCCGCCGAACGCCACGCTCAAATTCGACGTGGAACTGCTGAAGGTGGGCCGCTGAGCGGGGCCTGCTCCCAGACGAACGAAAGCGGCCCTCGGGCCGCTTTTTTCTGGGGTGCTGGCGCCCAGGAGCCGGTCAGTCGAACAGTGCCTTGTTCAAACGCGCGAACTTCGCATCGCCCACGGCCTCGCGGATCTTGGGCGCCAGGGCGGCCAGGTCTTCAAAGCTGCCCGCAGCCTCGACCGCGAGGTTCAGGCGAAAGCCCCGCAGCCCCAGGCTGGCCGTCAGCTGGGTGGCAATGGGGTAGGCGGCCTGGTAGCGCTCCTTGGGCGAGCGGCCCGAGCCTTCCGTGGGGGCAGACGCCACGGTGCCCAGGTCGATGGCGTGCGCGCCCGGCGCCGGGGCTGGCGGCGGCGCGGCAGCAGGCTTGCCGGAGAGCGGCTCCAGCAGCCCCTGCGCGATCATGGCCTGTATGTCGTCCTGCGTGATGCCCATGGCGGCCGTTGCCGCCAGGATTTCACCCGTGGTGCGCTTGCCATCGAACTGGATGAAGGCCGAGCGCTGGCGCGGGCTGAGGC
This sequence comes from Acidovorax sp., assembly GCF_047607405.1. Classification (GTDB taxonomy): domain Bacteria; phylum Pseudomonadota; class Gammaproteobacteria; order Burkholderiales; family Burkholderiaceae_C; genus Acidovorax. The sequence continues at coordinate 40,892 of NZ_JASGDA010000004.1, forward strand.
TGCCGTGCCTGTCCTTGAGTGCGTCCTGCCCGGCCTGCGTCTTGACGAGAATCATGGCTCTCCTTGCGGTGTGGGGTCAGGTTCGCATGCCAGGACACAATTGGCTATCAGGGATTATGCCCAGCCCTTTGGGGAGCCGTTAACAATCACATCTCGGAGCGCACGCGCGGCAGGTCAGGCGCGGGCCGTGTGAGCCAACTCGCCAGCACGGTGGCAGCCACCCCGGCAGGCACACCGAACACGCCCGCCGAGATCGGCTGTATGCCCCACCACAGCCCCTGCGCCAGCAGCCAGGGCGGCAGCATGGCGCGCAGGGCCGGCACGTGCGAGAGCATGTAATAGACCGTGACCGAGAGCCCCGTGAGCATGCCCGCCACCGCCCCCTGCCGCGTGGTGCCGCGCCAGAAGATGCCCAGCACCATGGCGGGCACGAAGGCCGATGCGGCCAGCGAGAACGAGGCCGACACCATGGGCAATATCTCGGACGGCTTGAGCGCCGCCACAAAGGCGGCCGACAGCGCCACGGCCAGCAGGGTGAACTTGGTCAATATCACGCGCTGCTCGGGCGACGCCCTGCGCCGCGCCGCGCCCGGAAGCAAGTACAGGTCGCGCACCATGGCGTTGCTGATGGTGAGCAGCAGGCCATCGGCGGTCGAGAGCGCCGCCGCCAGCCCGCCCGCCGCCACCAGGCCCGAGACCACGTAGGGCAAGCCCCCCAGTTCGGGCGTTGCGAGCATGATGAGGTCGGCGCCCATGCGGATTTCACCAAACTGCACGATGCCGTCCCGGTTCACGTCCTCGATGGACAGCAGCGCGCTGTCCACCCGCGCCCACTGTGCGATCCAGTTGGGCAACTGGTCGAAGCGGCTGCCCACCAGGTTCTGCATGACCTCGAACTTCACCAGCACCGCCAGCGCGGGCGCGCTGAGGTACAGCAGGGCAATGAAGAACAGCGACCACGCCACCGAGGCGCGCGCGCCGCCCACCGTGGGCGCTGTGTAGTAGCGCGTGAGCAGGTGCGGCAGCCCGGCCGTGCCGACCATCAGGCAGAACATCAGCGCCAGAAAGTTGCGCCGCGTCAGCTCGTAGTCGCGCTGCGCCTCAGGTGTGCCGTCCGGGTCGCCCACATACGCCTGGCTGTGCCGGGGCAGGCCGCCCAGGGGCCGGGCGCGCTCGTAGTTCTCGCGCATCTCGCGCGTCCAGCGCTCGCGGGCGGTGGCGGCGTCGCGCGGCAGGGCCGCCAGCTCGCGGCTGGCGGTGACGATGAGGCCCACGTCCGCGCCCTGGGCGCGCAGCGCGCGGATGCGCTCGCGGCCCTTGTCGCGCTCGCGCTCCAGCGCGGCTTCCACGTCGGCCAGGCGGGCCTCGTAGTCCTGCGCGCGCCGCAGGTAGGTCTGCACCACCTGGTGCTCGGCGGGCGATGCGAGCAACTGCTCTTCCAGGCCCGCGATCTTGCTGATCTGCTCGCCATAGACCAGCGGCGCGAGCGGGTTGCCCAGCTGCTTGTAGGCCAGCCAGGACACGGGGATCAAGAAGGCCAGCAGCAGCACCACGTACTGCGCCACCTGCGTCCAGGTGATGGCGCGCATGCCGCCCAGAAAGGAGCACAACAGCACGCCGCCCAGGCCGAGCATGATGCCGATCTCGAACTGCACGCCGGTCAGGCGCGACGCGATCAGCCCCACGCCGTAGATCTGCGCCACCACGTAGGTGAAGGAGCACAGCACCGCCGCCAGCGCCGCGATCACGCGCGGCCAGCGCCCGCCGAAGCGCACGTGGAAAAACTCGGGCACGGTGTACAGCCCCATGGCGCGCAGGTGCGGCGCGATCAGCATCGCCACCAGGCAGAAGCCGCCCGTCCAGCCCAGCAGATAGGCCAGGCCGCCCGCCTGCTCGGGCGTGCCCGCGAAGCCCTGCAGGTACAAGGCGCCAGAGAGGCTGATGAACGATGCGGCGCTCATCCAGTCCGCCGCCGCCGCCATGCCGTTGTACAGGGGCGGTATGCGCCGCCCGGCCACGTAGTACTCCTCGGGGTCGGTGGTGCGGCCATAAACGCCGATGCCCGCATACACCATCACCGTGATGAACAGGAAGATCGGCCCGATCCAGTGGCGCGACAGGCCCTGGCGCTCGGCCCAGGTCATCAGGGCCAGAAAGCCCAGCACCCCGGCCACGTACAGCGCCAGGATGCGGTGCAGGCGCCAGGATGAAACCGGGGGCTCAGCCATGGCCCTCGGCGTCCTGGCGCTCGAAACGGTTCATGGCCCAGCAGTAGGCCACCACGATGGCGATGAACACCACCACCGCGCCCTGCGCCGCGATCCAGTAGCCCAGGGGCCAACCGGCGACCACGATGGCCTGCAGGTCGCGCGCGAACCAGGTGGCGCCGAAGGACACCAGCGCCCACAGCAGCAGCAGCGCCGCTTTCAGCCGCAGGTGCCTAACGTCGTGCAGGTCAGGCGGAAACGGCCCGGCCTGTTCGGCATCCACAGGGCGCGCGGGCTGCACCATGGCGGGGCCAAGGGGGCATCAGCCCGCCAGTTGCTGCCAGGTGGCGATCACGCTGTCGGGGTTGAGCGAGATCGACGAGATGCCTTCCTTGGCCAGCCACTGCGCAAAGTCCGGGTGGTCGCTGGGCCCCTGGCCGCAGATGCCCACGTACTTGCCCTCTGCGCGGCACGCCTGGATGGCGCGCTGGAGCATGGCCTGCACGGCGGGGTCGCGCTCGTCGAAGTCCTGCGCCAGCAGTTCCAGGCCCGAGTCGCGGTCCAGGCCCAGCGTCAGTTGCGTGAGGTCGTTGGAGCCGATGGAGAAGCCATCGAAGAATTCGAGGAAGCGCTCGGCCAGGATGGCGTTGCTGGGCACCTCGCACATCATGATGACCTTCAGGTCGTCCTTGCCGCGCTGCAGGCCGTGCGATGCGAGCAGCCTGGTCACGCGCTCGGCCTGGCCCAGCGTGCGCACGAAGGGCACCATCACCTGCACGTTGGTCAGGCCCATGTCGTTGCGCACGCGCTTGATGGCCTCGCATTCCATGGCGAACGCCTCGCCAAAGTCCGCGCTGATGTAGCGCGCCGCGCCGCGAAAGCCCAGCATGGGGTTTTCTTCTTCGGGCTCGTAGCGGCTGCCGCCGATGAGCTTGCGGTATTCGTTGGACTTGAAGTCCGACAGGCGCACGATGACGGGCTTGGGCCAGAACGCGGCGGCGATGGTCGCCACGCCCTCGGCCACCTTGTCCACGTAGAAGGCGCGGGGCGAGGCATGGCCGCGCGCCACCGACTCGACGGCCTTCTTCAGGTCGGCGTCGATCTGGGGGTAGTCCAGGATGGCCTTGGGGTGGACGCCGATGTTGTTGTTGATGATGAACTCCAGGCGGGCCAGGCCAACCCCTTCGTTCGGCAGCTGCGCGAAATCGAAGGCGAGCTGCGGGTTGCCCACGTTCATCATGATCTTGGTGCTGATCTCGGGCATTTCGCCGCGCTGCACCTCGGTCACTTCGGTCTCCAGCAGGCCGTCGTAGATGCGGCCCGTGTCGCCCTCGGCACAGCTCACCGTGACCAGCGTGCCGTCCTTCAGGCGCTCCGTCGCGTCGCCGCAGCCCACGACGGCGGGGATGCCCAGCTCGCGCGCAATGATGGCCGCGTGGCAGGTGCGCCCGCCGCGGTTGGTGACGATGGCGCTGGCGCGCTTCATCACGGGCTCCCAGTTGGGGTCGGTCATGTCGGTGACGAGCACGTCGCCGGGCTGCACGGTGTCCATCTGGCTGATGTCGTTCACCAGCCGCACCGGGCCGGTGCCGATCTTCTGGCCGATGGCGCGGCCCTCGGCCAGCACGGTGCTGGAGCCCTTCAGTTTGAAGCGCTGCTCGGCCTGACCCTTGGACTGGCTCTTCACCGTCTCGGGCCGGGCCTGCAGGATGTAGAGCTGGCCGTCGGTGCCGTCCTTGCCCCACTCGATGTCCATGGGGCGGCCGTAGTGCTGCTCGATGAGCAGCGCGTAGCGGGCGAGCTGCTCCACGTCGGCGTCGGTCAGCGAATAGCGGTTGCGCTGCTCGGTGGGCACGTCGATGGTCTTGACCAGTTTGCCGCTGGCCTTCTTCTCGTCGGGCGTGGAGAACACCATCTGGATCAGCTTGCTGCCCAGGTTGCGGCGGATCACGGCCTTCTTGCCCGCCTTCAACATGGGCTTGTGGACGTAGAACTCGTCCGGGTTCACGGCGCCCTGCACCACCGTCTCGCCCAGGCCGTAGCTGCTGGTGATGAAGACCACGTCCTCGAAGCCGCTCTCGGTGTCGATGGTGAACATCACCCCCGCCGCGCCCAGGTCGGAGCGCACCATGCGCTGCACGCCCGCCGACAGGGCCACCACGTCGTGCGCAAAGCCTTTGTGGACGCGGTAGCTGATGGCGCGGTCGTTGTACAGCGACGCGAAGACTTCCTTCATCTTGTGCAGCACGTCGTCGATGCCGACCACGTTCAGGAAGGTCTCCTGCTGGCCCGCAAACGATGCGTCGGGCAGGTCCTCTGCCGTGGCGGACGAGCGCACGGCGAAGCTGGCCTGCGCGTTACCGGCAGACAGCGTGGCGAAGGCATCGCGCACGGCCTTTTCCAGATCGGCGGGGAAGGGCTGCGCCTCCATCCAGCCGCGAATCTCGGCCCCGGCTTCCGCCAGGGCGCGCACGTCTTCGATGTCCAGCACCGCCAGGCGCTGGCTGATGCGGTCGGCCAACCCCTCGTGCTTCAGGAATTCGCGGAAGGCGTGCGCCGTGGTGGCAAAGCCCGTGGGCACGCGCAGCCCTTCGGGCAGTTGGGAGATCATTTCGCCGAGGCTGGCGTTCTTGCCGCCAACCGCCTCGACATCGGTCATTCTCAGGTTTTCAAAAGGTACGACCAGGGCGGTCGGGCTGAATAGTGCAGACATGGGAAAGCTCCAGAAGTTGAAACCGGGTCTGCGCGCCCGCCCGCTGGGAGCGATGGGCGAGCGGCCATGCACGGGCGGGTTCGGCTTTGTGGTTGGGGTTGTGGGCCGGCGCGGTGCATGGTGAGAAGGCAAGAGTTGTCACAATTGTAGGCTGACGCACCGAAAGGCCCCGCCCCATGCACACCCGCACCGTATTCTTCATCTCCGACGGCACCGGCATCACCGCCGAGACTTTCGGCAACGCCATCCTGGCCCAGTTCGAGATGAAACCGCGCCACGTGCGCCTGCCCTTCATCGACACCGAGGACAAGGCCCACCAGGCCGTGCGGCAGATCAACCACACGGCCGACGTGGAGGGCAAGAAGCCCATCGTGTTCACCACCCTGGTCAACATGGAGGTGCTGGCCGTCATCCAGGACGGCTGCAAGGGCATGCTGCTGGACATGTTCGGCACCTTCGTGCATCCGCTGGAGCAGGAGCTGGGCATCAAGTCGCACCACCGCGTGGGGCGCTTTTCGGACGTGAGCCGCAGCAAGGAATACACCGACCGCATCGAGGCCATCAACTTCAGCCTGGCGCACGACGACGGCCAGAGCAACCGCGACCTGGCGGGCGCGGACGTGATCCTGGTCGGCGTCTCCCGCAGCGGCAAGACGCCCACCAGCCTGTACCTGGCCATGCAGTGCGGCCTGAAGGCGGCCAACTACCCGCTGATCCCCGAGGACTTCGAGCGCCGCCAGTTGCCGCCCGCGCTCGAGCCGCACCGCAAGAAAATCTTCGGCCTGACCATCCAGCCCGAGCGGCTGGCCGAGATCCGCAACGAGCGCCGCCCCAACTCGCGCTACGCCAGCCTGGAGAACTGCCGCATGGAGGTGGCCGAGGCCGAGGCCATGATGCGCCGCGCGGGCATCCGCTGGCTGTCCACCACCACGAAATCCATCGAGGAAATCGCCACCACCATCCTGCAGGAGATCCGCCCCGAGCGGTTGGTGTACTGACGATTGCTACTTAATTGATAGCTACCAGCGCTTATCCAGTAAGCGCTGGAGGCCGATTTGGCTTGAATTTTCTTAAGCAGGCGCCGAGGTGCGGATGAGGTGGTCGAACGCACTCAGCGCCGCCGTCGCGCCCGCCCCTGCGGCGATGACGATCTGCTTGTACGGCACCGTGGTGCAGTCGCCCGCAGCGAACACGCCTGGCACGTTGGTGTGGCCCTTGGCGTCGATCACGATCTCGCCGAACTTGGAGAGTTCGACCGTGCCCTTGAGCCAGTCGGTGTTGGGCACCAGGCCGATCTGCACGAACACGCCTTCGAGCGCGATCGCATGCTGCACGCCCGTGGCGCGGTCCTTATAGACAAGGCCGTTGACCTTGCCGTCGGCGCCGGTGATCTCGGTGGTCTGCGCGTTGGTATGGATGGTCACGTTGGGCAGGCTCTTGAGCTTGTTGACCAGCACGGCGTCGGCCTTGAGCTGGTCGGCGAACTCGACCAGCGTGACGTGGGCCACCACGCCGGCCAGGTCGATGGCCGCTTCCACGCCCGAGTTGCCGCCGCCGATGACCGACACGCGCTTGCCCTTGAACAGCGGGCCGTCGCAGTGCGGGCAGTAGGCCACGCCCTTGTTCCGGTACTCGGCCTCGCCGGGCACGTTCACGTTGCGCCAGCGCGCGCCGGTGGACAGGATCACCGTGCGGGCCTTGAGCGAGCCGCCGTTGGCGAGCTGCACTTCGATCAGGCCGCCCGGCTGCGCAGCGGGGATGAGCTTGTCGGCGCACTGCAGGTTCATGATGTCCACGTCGTAGGCGCGGGTGTGGGCTTCGAGTGCGGCGGCGAACTTGGGGCCGTCGGTTTCGAGCACGGAGATGTAGTTCTCGATGGCCAGCGTGTCGTTCACCTGGCCGCCGAAGCGCTCGGCCGCCACGCCGGTGCGGATGCCCTTGCGCGCTGCGTACACCGCCGCTGCCGCGCCAGCGGGGCCGCCGCCGATGATGAGCACGTCATACGGCGCCTTGGCACTGAGCTTGGCCGCGTCGCGGGCGGCGGAGCCGGTGTCGAGCTTGGCGACGATTTCCTCGACCGTCATGCGGCCGGAGCCGAACACTTCGCCGTTCAGGAACACCATGGGCACGGCCATGACCTGGCGGTCGGCCACTTCCTGCTGAAAGGCACCGCCCTCGATGACGGTGGTCTTGACCTTGGGGTTGAGCACGGCCATGAGCGACAGGGCCTGCACCACGTCGGGGCAGTTGTGGCAGGTGAGGCTCATGTAAACCTCGAAGCTGAAGTCGCCGTCGAGCGACTGGATCTGCTCGATCACGTCCTGCTCCACCTTGGGCGGGTGGCCGCCCGTCCACAGCAGGGCCAGCACGAGGGAGGTGAACTCATGCCCCAGCGGCAGGCCCGCAAAGCGCAGGCTGTTGCTGCTGCCCACGCGCTGCAGGCTGAACGAGGGCTTGCGCGCGTCGTTGCCGTCGGTGCGCAGGGTGATCTTGTCGCTGCGCAGCGCCTGGATGGTGGTCAGCAGCTCGCGCATGTCGCGCGCTGTCTCGCTGTCGTCCAGCGAAGCCACCAGTTCGAACGGCTGCGTCACGCGCTCCAGGTAGGCGGCGAGTTGGGTCTTGAGTTGGTCGTCGAGCATGGCGTCTTTCTGCGGATTCGTGAAATGGAGGGCGAAAAAAAGCCGGACGGCACGACGCCTGTCCGGCCTTGGGGTGCGGTGCTTAGATCTTGCCGACCAGGTCCAGCGAAGGCGTCAGCGTCTTGGCGCCTTCCTTCCACTTGGCGGGGCACACCTGGCCAGGGTTGGCGGCGGTGAACTGAGCAGCCTTGAGCTTGCGCAGGGTTTCCGACACGTCGCGGGCGATTTCGTTGGAGTGGATTTCCAGCGTCTTGATCACGCCGTCGGGGTTGATCACGAAGGTGCCGCGCAGCGCCAGACCTTCTTCGGGGATGTGTACGCCGAAAGCGTTGGTCAGCTGGTGCGTGGGGTCGCCGACCAGGGGGAACTTGGCCTTGCCCACGGCGTCGGAGGTTTCGTGCCACACCTTGTGCGAGAAATGCGTGTCGGTGGTGACGATATAGACCTCGGCACCGGCCTTCTGGAACTCGGCGTAGTTGTTGGCAGCGTCTTCGATCTCGGTGGGGCAATTGAAGGTGAAGGCTGCGGGCATGAAGATCAGCACGGACCACTTGCCCTTCAGGGTCTGCTCGGTCACTTCGATGAACTCGCCCTTGCCGCTGCGGTTGACGAAGGCGGTGGTCTTGAACGGTTGGACTTGGGTGTTGATCAGGGACATTGCTGCTTTCCTTTGGAGTGGTTGATGACTGAAAGATGGGAGTCTAGGCCGACTCACGCCATGAATCCAATTAATTGATTGAATTGAATCAATTAAGTATGGCTATAAAAACCCATCGAATACGAACACAACTCAGCATCACACGCAGACAGACCAGTGTGGCAGGGGTTTGCCTTGCGGGGGTTGATGCAGGTCAGGACAATCGGCACCCAACAGCACAACAACTACCAAGGAATCCCCCATGCAAGGCGACCCCCAAGTCATCGGCTACCTGCAGGCGCAGCTCAAGAACGAACTCACGGCCATCAACCAGTACTTTCTGCACTACCGCATGCTCAAGCACTGGGGCTTCGAGCGGCTGGCGAAGAAGGAATACGAGGAATCCATCGGCGAGATGAAGCACGCCGACAAGCTGATGGACCGCATCTTCATGCTGGACGGCCTGCCCAACCTGCAGGACCTGGCCAAGCTGCAGGTGGGCGAGGACGTGCCCGAGATCCTGGCCTGCGACCTGCGCAGCGAGCAAGGCGCCCAGGCCACCATCAAGGAGGGCATGGCCTACTGCGAGTCGGTGCGCGACTACGTCTCGCGCGACCTGCTGCAAGGCATTCTGGACGACACCGAGGAACACATCGACTTCCTCGAAACCCAGATCGACCTCATCGAGAAGGTGGGCGTGCAGAACTACCTGCAGTCCCAGATGGGCGACGGCGACTGAACCCTCGTCAGCCCTGCGGCTGCAGCTGCGCCAGCCCGTCGATGGCCAGGCCGTAGCCCGCCACGCCAAAGCCGCACATCACCGCCTTGGCGGCGGCGGCCAGGTACGAGTGGTGGCGAAACGCCTCGCGCGCGTGGACGTTGCTGATGTGCAGCTCGATCAGCGTGATGCCCGTGCCCTTGACGGCATCGTGCAGGGCGATGCTGGTGTGGGTGTAGGCCCCGGCGTTCAGCACCACGCCCGCCAGTTCGCCAGCGGCGTGCAGGCGGCCCGCCTCGTGAATCCAGTCCACCAGCGCGCCTTCGTGGTTGCTCTGGTGAAAGCGCAGATCGAACCCATGGCGCGCGCAGGCTGCGGCGCAGAGCTGCTCGACATCGGTCAGCGTCTGCGCGCCATACACAGCGGGCTCGCGCGTGCCCAGCAGGTTCAGGTTGGGGCCATTGAGGACAAAGACGGTTTTATTCTTCACAGGCATGTGTTCCAGAGGGCGAAACGCGCGATTATGCGGCGCCCCGGAAACAAAAACAGCCCCGAAGGGCTGTGAGCAAAGCGGCGCGGACCTCAGCGGTCCCAGCGGCCATGCCTGTGGTGGCGGCGCCCACCGTCGTAGTACACCACCGCAGGCGGCGGGTAGTAGGCGGGCGGAGCGTAGTACACGGGCCGGGGCGGCGCGTAATAGACCGGGGGCGGGGGCGCGTAATACACGGGCCGGGGGGCCACGTACACCGGGGCGGGCGCATAGTAGCCGGTGCCCGCGCCCACCACCACGCCAGGCACGCTCACGCCGATGGACCAATTCACGTCGCGGGCCTGGGCCGTGCCAGCGGCGGCCAACAAGGCCACGGCCACGCCAGCCGTGGCGGCCAGGGTCTGGATGGAACGGGTTTTCGTCATGGAAATCTCCTGTTTGAGTGAGGACAGCCAGCCAAAGGGACTCGACTCACCGGTACCTAACGCACCAAGTAGGCAAAAGGATGGCACAAAACCGTCTTTACGTTGTGTCTGGACGTACACCGGTGCGTTTCCATGCGTAAACCGTCACGAATGCGCCGCCTAAAATGGGCCGATGAGTACGCAAAATCCCGCCGACACCCCCGCCGAAGCCGTCAAACCCAGCAACTTCCTGCGCCAGATCATCGAGCACGACCTGGATAAAGGCACCTACGCCAGCCGCCGCTGGGGCGGCAGCCCCGGCGACGCCGCCCACCACGCCGCAGGCCAGAGCGACCCGGCCAAGATCCGCACCCGGTTTCCGCCCGAGCCCAACGGCTACCTGCACGTGGGCCACGCCAAGAGCATCTGCATCAACTTCGGCCTGGCGCGTGACTACGGCGGCGTGTGCCACCTGCGCTTCGACGACACCAACCCCGAGAAGGAAGACACCGAATACGTCGCCAGCATCATCGACGCGGTCAAGTGGCTGGGCTTCGACTGGAACGGCAGCCCCGACGCCGCCCCCTACCAGGCCAGCGACTACTTCGACTTCATGTACCGCGCGGCCGAATACCTGATCGAGGCCGGCCACGCCTACGTGGACGAACAGACGGTGGAACAGATGCGCATCCACCGGGGCGACTTCGGCAAGCCCGGCGTCAACAGTCCGTTCCGCGACCGCACGCCCGCCGAGAACCTGCGCATCTTCCGCGAGATGAAGGCGGGCCAGCACGAGGACGGCTCCATGGTGCTGCGCGCCAAGATCGACATGGCCAGCCCCAACATCAACATGCGCGACCCGGCCATCTACCGCATCCGCCGCGCCACGCACCACAACACGGGCGATGCCTGGTGCATCTACCCCATGTACACCTACGCGCACCCCATCGAGGACGCGCTGGAGCAGATCACCCACAGCCTGTGTACGCTCGAATTCGAGGACCAGCGCCCCTTCTACGACTGGGTGCTGGAGCGCCTCATCGAAGGCGGCCTGCTCGCCAGCCCGCCCCCGCGCCAGTACGAGTTTGCGCGGCTGAACCTCACCTACGTCATCACCAGCAAGCGCAAGCTCGCCCAACTGGTCTATGACCACAAGGTCAGCGGCTGGGACGACCCGCGCATGCCCACCATCGTGGGCCTGCGCCGCCGGGGCTACACGCCCGCCGCGCTGCAACTGTTCGCCGAGCGCATCGGCGTGACCAAGAGCGACAGCTGGATCGACTACGCCACGCTGGAAGGCTGCCTGCGCGAGGACCTGGAAGCCCGCGCCCCCCGTGGCATGGCCGTGCTGCGCCCCGTCAAGCTGGTGCTGACCAACTGGGACGAGGTGATGGGCGCGGGCCACCTGGAGCCCTGCCAGCTTCCGGCACTGCCCCACCCGCCCGAAGGTGTGGAAAGCCCCGTGCGCCACTTCACCATCGGCAAGGAAGTCTGGATCGAGCGCGAGGACTTCGAGGAAGTGCCGCCCAAGGGCTACAAGCGCCTGTTCCCGGGCAACAAGGTGCGCCTGAAGGGCGGCTACGTCATCGAATGCACGGGCTGCACCAAGGATGCCGACGGCAAGGTCACCGAAGTGCTAGCGACCGTGGTGCCCGACACCAAGAGCGGCACCCCCGGCGCCGACAGCGTGAAGGTCAAGGCCGCCATCACCTGGGTGGGCGTGGCCGACGGCGTACACGCCGAGGTGCGCATGTACGACCGCCTGTTCCTCGACCCCCACCCCGACGCGGGCGGCAAGGACTTCATCGAGAGCCTGAACCCCCACAGCCTGCAGGTGGTGACGGCCATCGTGGAGCCGTCCCTGGCCAATGCCCGACCGGACGACAAGTTCCAGTTCGAGCGGCACGGCTACTTCGTGGCCGACCGGGTGGACCACACGGCGGACAAGCCGGTGTTCAACCTGGCGGTAGGGCTGAAGGATTCGTGGGGAAAGTAGCCGGTGTTCTACCTCGACATCTTTGCAGCGCTGCACCGCCACCAGGTCGATTACGTCCTGATCGGCGGCTTGGCGGTGGCCCTGCATGGCATTGAGCGCAACACCATGGATATCGACGTGAGCGTCGTGGTCTCGCCAGAGAACATGGCCCACCTGGTCCATGCCATCCAGGAACTGGGCCTACAACCCATGCTGCCCGTCCCGCTGAGTACGCTGCAAGACATCGACACCCTGAAAAGCTGGCACACCAGCCGCAACCTGCAAGCCTTTGCGCTGCGCAGTGATCGCCTGGCAGGCGTAACGCTGGATGTGCTGATCTTCCCGCCGGTGGATCCGCTGGGCATGGTGGAACGCGCGCACCGGCTCGACATAGCAGGAGTGCCCGTCGCCCTGGCCAGCATCGACGACCTGATTGCCCTCAAGCAGAGTGCAGGCAGGCCGATCGACCTTGCCGACATCGCGCACCTGAAACGACTCAAACCCACATGACCACGCCCGCCGACCGCGCTGCCCAACGCGCCCAGCGCACGTACTACGTCAGTGACGAGCGCCTGCACGCATTCGGGCAACTGAGCGCGCTGGAGCGGCTGCAATGGGTAGAACAGTGCTCCCACTTCGTGCGCCTAGCCCAGGCGGCCCTGCACGCGCCCCGGCCACCCCACCCGCTCCACAGGCCCCCTGCACCATGAAAAAACTCAAAGTCACCATCGCGCTGGAAATGTCCGTCCCCGACGACTGGACGCTGGTCGAGACCTCCGAGGGCACACCCGTCATCGACATGGCTGACGGCAGGTTCCTGGACATTGCCGTCGAACCGCTGTTCGCCACCGACCCCGAGGACCTGTGGAGCAGCACCGACGACGCCGACGAGCTCAACGACGTGCTGGACATGGTGCAGAGCGAGGAAGTGAGCTACGAGTTCGTGCCCACGGGCCAGTGACCCGTCACAACTGCGACCGCAGCAGCGCCGCCATGCGCTCGGCCAGTTTCTCGCTCCAGGGCCGGTCCCGCCATTCCTCGTAGGTAATGCGGCGCGAGCGCCGCAGGTCGTCCTCGAACACCTGCGTCTGCCGCTGCGCGAACGCCGCGTCATACACGTTCAGGTTGGCCTCGTCGTTCAGCCGGAACGAGCGGTTGTCGAAGTTGGTGGAGCCCACCGACACCAGCAGCTCGTCCACGATCATGACCTTGCAGTGGTACATGGTGGGCTGGTATTCGTAGATCTCCGCGCCCGCCTGCAGCAGCGGCCCCCAGGTGGCGCGGGACGCGGCCTTCACCGCCCCGGAGTCGGCGTGCTCGCCGGGGGTGATGAGGCGCACGCGCACGCCGCGCGCCAGGGCGTCCAGCAGCAGCTTGCGCGTGAGTTCGTCGGGCACGAAGTAGGCCACCGACAGGTCGATGCCGCGCTCTGCCGCCGTGATCGCCAGGTGGTACATGAGCTGCATGCTCTCGCTGCCGCTCGACGGCGAGCTGGAGAACATCTGCGCTTTCTGCCCGCCGCCGGGCGCAACAGGCGCGATGGGCGGAAAGTACGCCTCGCCGTGCAGCACCTTGCCCGTGACCTTGAGCCAGTTGTCCAGGAACGTCGCCTGCATCTGCGCCACCACGGGCCCGAGCACCTGGTAGTGCGTGTCGCGCCAGTGGTCCGGGTCCTGCGCGTTGCCCGTCCACTGCGGCGCTATGCCGACGCCGCCGGTGAACGCCACCTGCCCGTCCACCACCAGCAGCTTGCGGTGGGTGCGGTTGTTCATGCGCGCCAGGTTGTACCAGTGCGGCTTGTGGAACTTCTCGATCTGCACGCCCGCCGCGCGCATCTCGTCCAGGTAGCTGTCTTCCATCCTGGCGCTGCCCGCCCAGTCCAGCAGCACGTGTACGGCCACGCCCGCGCGGGCGCGCTCGCTCAGGGCGTCGGCAAAGCGCTTGCCGATGTCGCCCGACCAGTAGATGTACGTCTCGAACGTGATGCTCTTTTGCGCGCCCTCGATGGCGGCCAGCATGGGCGGGAAGATCTGGTCGCCGTTGAGCAGCTCGACCACCTCGTTGCCATCCAGCAGGCCCGGGCCCAGCAGGCTGCCCAGGGCGCGCTCGAACTGCGGGTTGCCGGTACCGTACAGGCGCGGCAGTTGCTGCTGCACCTTCTTCTCGCCCGCCGTGAAGTTGAGCGCCAGCAGCACCAGCGCACCCGTGGCCACGGCCGTGAGGGCCACGGCAGGAGCGAGGGACGGGCGGCGGCCAGAGCTGCGCATGGCGGCATTGTGCTGCCCACCGGCCCGGCGCGGTGTAGGCCGACGCCGCGTGCCCGCCCGCCTGCGTGCGGGCACAGGCACAATCGCAGTCCCCGTATGCAGCCACCCGCCACGGCCTGCGTTTGCTTCTAATTTGATAGCTGCTTGCGCTTATCCAGAAAGCGCCAGAGGCATATTTGACCCTTAAAACTATCCGCCCATGGCCGCGCGCCTGATCCGCTTTCACAAGCCCTACGGGGTGCTCAGCCAGTTCACGCCCGAGGGGCGCTGGCAGGGCCTCAGGGACTACATCGCCCTGCCCGGCGTGTACGTGGCGGGCCGCCTGGACGCCGACAGCGAGGGCCTGCTGCTGCTCACCGACGACGGCGGGCTGCAGGCCCGCATCGCCGACCCGCGCTTCAAGATGGAGAAGACCTACTGGGCGCAGGTGGAAGGCGTCCCCGATGAAGCCGCCCTGGCGGCGCTGCAAAGCGGCGTGGTGCTGAACGACGGCCCCACGCGGCCCGCCCGCGCGCGCCTGCTGGAGCCCGCGCCCGCCGTGTGGCCGCGCGACCCGCCGATCCGCGAGCGCCGTGCCATTCCCACCGCGTGGATCGAGCTGGTTATCCGCGAGGGCCGCAACCGCCAGGTGCGGCGCATGACGGCCGCCGTGGGCCACCCCACGCTGCGGCTCATCCGCACGACCATCGGGCCTTACACGCTGGACGGCCTGGCGCCGGGCGCCTGGGCGGGCTGAGGCTTGGGGACGCCGCCTGCAAGCCCGGCGCAAAGCCGATAGCATCGCCCGCTGGCTTACCGCACCCTGCCCCATGACCACCCCTGACAGCGTCTATCGCCACTCCGGCTTCCTCTCCTTCCTGGCCGCCCGCGTGGTAGCCATGGTCGCCACCCAGGTGCAGGCCGTGGTGGTGGCCTGGCAGGTGTACGACCTCACGCGCGAGCCGCTGGCCCTGGCCTATGTGGGGCTGGCGCAGTTTCTGCCCATGCTGTGCCTGCTGCTGCCTGCGGGCGATTTGATCGACCGCTTCGACCGCAGGCGCATCCTGGCCGCGAGCTGGGCGGTGGGCGGGCTGTGCAGCGCCCTGCTGTGGTGGCTGTCGGGCCACGGCGCCAGCGGCGTGGCGGGCATCTACGCGGTGCTGGTGCTGTATGGCTGCTCGCGCGCGTTCTCAGCGCCGGCCATGCAGAGCCTGCTGCCGCAGATCGTGCCGCGCGGCCAGCTCGCGCAGGCCATCGCCGCCAACAGCATGCTCATGCGCGCGGCCAGCATCGGCGGGCCGCTGCTGGGCGGGCTGCTGTACGCGCGGGGCGGCGGCGGGCTGACCTATGCCGTGTGCTGCGCCTGCTTCGCCCTGGGCGTGGCGCTGCTGCTGCACGTGGCCGTGGCGCACGCCACGGCGCCGGGGGCTGCGCAGGGCACGATGTTCCAGCGCTTTGGCGACGGCATCGCGTTCATCCGCTCGCGGCCCATCATCCTGGGCACGATCTCGCTGGACCTGTTCGCGGTGCTGCTGGGCGGCGTGGTGGCGCTCTTGCCCATCTACGCGCACGAAGTGCTGCACGTGGGCCCCACGGGCCTGGGCGCGCTGCGCAGCGCCATGGCGGTGGGGGAGGTGGGCGCGGGGCTGTACCTGAGCCTGCGCCCCTTCAACCGCCGCGTGGGGCGCACGATGTTCGTCGCCGTGGCCGTGTTCGGCGCGGCCAACCTGGTGTTCGCGCTGTCCACGTGGTTCTGGCTGTCGTTCGCGGCGCTGCTGGTGGCGGGCGCGGCGGACATGGTGAGCGTCTATATCCGCGGCGCGCTGGTGCAGTTCTCCACGCCCGACGCCATGCGCGGGCGCGTGAACGCGGTGAACATGCTGTTCATCGGCTCGTCCAACGAGCTGGGCGAGTTCCGCGCGGGCACCAGCGCCGCGTGGCTGGGCGTGGTGCCTGCCGCCGTGGTGGGCGGCCTGTGTACGCTGGGCGTGGTGGGCGGCTGGATGCTGGCCTTCGGCGCGCTGCGCCGGGTGGACCGCTTCGAGGAAGCGGCCCCTACGCCCGCCGCGCCGCAGGCGCCGAATTGAGCACGCCCGCCAGCAGCTCGGGCAGGCGCTCCACCCCCATGCGAAAGCCGCACGCCTGCGCGTGGCCGCCGCCGCCCATGCTTTCGGCCAGGGCGATGCAGTCGAAGTTGCGCTGCGAGCGCAGCCCCGCCTTCACGCCCTTGGCGCCCGCGCTCCACATCAGCGCAAAGGTGCCGCTCTGCGCCGACAGGATGTCGCCCACCACGCTGTGGAACATGCCGGGCGCGTTCACCATCAGCCCCGCGACGCCGTTGAACACCAGGGGCTGCGCGCCCTCGGCGATGTCGGCGCAGAGCTTCTGGTACTTCTCGTCCATGGCCGCGCCGCGCGCCATGAAGCGCGCAAGCTGCTCGGGCGTGAAGGACGCGATCTCGCGCCAGCGCGCGAAGTCCTGCGGCTCCATGTCCAGCGCGGACAGAAAGCCCGCGCTCTCGGCGAACTCCCACTTCCAGATGTCGCGGTCTTCCACGTAGCGGATCAGGTCCGGCACGGGCGTGCCAGGGTGGAAGAACTCCCACGCCAGCCGCGCGCCCGACTTGCCCAGGTCGAAATGCACCACGCCGCAGCGGCAGGCAAAGCCGCCGAGCTTGTCCAAGGCGCTCTTGTGGTGGTCCAGCATGACCAGCCGGGCGGCGCGCTCGTCGATGGCGCGCAGGATGTCCTCGGCGAACGAGAAGTCGAGCACATAGACGGCGCGGCCCTGCATGGGCGGCAGGTCGTCCACCGTGCGCACGTCGCCATGGTCCAGGCCCTTGTATTCAGCGGCGTCGCCGTAGAACAGCCAAGCAGCCAGCGCGGCACCAAAGCCATCGGGGCAGCCGCGACCGTGGTAGAGGACGAGCGGCGCGGGGTCGTTCCTGTCGGGGGCCACCAGCAGTTGCAGGGGCAGTAGGGTTCGTTTCAAGGTCATGGCCCCGATTGTCACGGTTGGCACAATGCGCGGCTTCATGCAAACCCCGCTGCCCATTCTCTGGCGCGACGAGCACCTCGTCGCCATCCACAAGCCCGCAGGCTGGCTGGTACACCGCACGGGGCTGGACGCGGGCGAGACGCGCTTCGTGGTGCAGGCGCTGCGCGACCAGCTCGGCCAGCGCGTCTTTCCCGTACACCGGCTCGACAAGGGCACCTGCGGCGTGCTGGTGATGGCGCTGCACGCCGACGCGGCGCGGGCCTTGTCGCAGACTTTCGAGCAGCAGGCCGCGCGCAAGCGCTACCTGGCCCTGGTGCGCGGCTGGGCGCCCGATGCCTGCGCGGTGGACCACCCGCTCAAGCCCGACGACGCCCCCGCCGATGCGCCCGTGCAGGCGGCGTACACCACATTCCGCCGCCTGGCGCGGCTCACCTTGCCCGAGGCCAGCGACGCGCGCTTTGCCACCACGCGGGCCTCGCTGGTGGAGGCCGTGCCCCACACGGGGCGGCGCCATCAGATACGCCGCCACCTCAAGCACCTGGCGCACCCCATCATCGGCGACGCCACGCACGGCAAGGGGCCGCTCAACCGCTGGTGGGCCGAGCGCCTGGGCCAGCAGCGGCTGTGGCTGCACGCCTGGCAGCTCGCGCTGCCGCACCCGGTGACGGGCGAACCGCTGGTGTTCGACAGCGGCCTGCGCTGGCCCGCCGGGGATGTGCCGGGCACCGGCCCCTCGCAGGACTGGCAGCGCCTGCTGGCGGCACTGCCCTGGGAGTATTCGCTATCTGATTGATAGCTACCAGCGCTTGCTGCATAAGCGCTGGAGGCCGATTTTCATCACAAAGGCCGTGTGAGGTACACCGCCTCGCGCCCCACGATGGGCAGGCGCGTGGGCATGAACACGGTGCAGTCGTCGCACAGCGCGCGGATCTCGTGCGGGCCGTCGGTGGCGATCAGCTCGCCCTGCGCAAAGGTCTCGAAGCCCCGCAGCGGCCTGGTGAAGGCGAAGCCCGGCGTGCGCACCATGCAGGTCTCCAGCAGCTCGAAGCGCCGCTGCGGCGCAGGCGCGGGCTGCGGCGGAGCGTCGATCAGGCCGAAATGCGCCAGAAAGTTCAGCGCCGTCGCCGTGGCCACGTCTGCCGCCGACTGCAGGAAGTGAAAGCCGCACTCCACCACCAGCGCCACGCCCTGCCCGTCGGCCTGGCCGTGGCGGCCATGCTGGATCAGCGGCGTGCCCGAGCCCAGCCCGCTGGGCATGAGCAGATGCACCGTGGCGGGGCCGCCGATGGCCAGCGCCGCCGCGCTGTTGCGCGGGTAGGCGGGATAGACCCAGAAGGGCTCCACGTCCTGGCTGGTGGAGTGGATGTCCAGGATGTGGTCGGCCGCGGCCACCACGGGGCGCAGCGCGCGGGCGCGGTCCAGCTCGGGGCTGCGCTCGGCGCCGTCCAGCTCGGCGGCCGACCAGATGCGGTTGAGGTTGTGGACCAGTTGTCGGCTTTCGAACGGGCGTTCCTTGTCGAACGATTCGTAGGCCGCCACGTTGGCGAAGCTGATGGTCAGCGTGCCGATGCGCGGGCGCACGCCCGTGTCCAGCAGGTGCGTGGCGGCGACCATGCCGCAGATCTCGTTGCCGTGCGTCAGGGCGTTGATGAGCACGTGCGGGCCGGGCTGGCCCGACTCGAAGCGGTGTACGTAGTCGATGCCGGTGTTGCCCTGGCGGTAGGCGGACAGGTCGCGCGGCAGGACTTCCAGCGCGGGAGGGTTCTGGGTCATGGATGGCAATTGATAAGACGACACATCATTGTCTGCCGAAAGCGCCGCCCCTGCAGGCCCCGGGGTGTACGATGCCCGGCCACCATGCCCACCGACCCCGCCCTGCCCCTGGCCGACGACCTGTGCGCGGACGGCGCCATCAGCGTGCAGAACATCCTGGCGCTGGTGCGCGCGCCCATCATCGGCCCCAGGGAAACCACGGCCAGCGGCTGGTTCGGGCAGACCGACTTCGCGCTGTGCCAGCGCCACCAGGACGCCCAGGGCGACCTGCGCGACGACAACGTGTTCATCACCGTCTGGAAGACCTGGGACTTCTACCTGAGCGTGCAGCGCGCGCCCGAGCGCGAAGGCTGGCGGGCGCGCCTGGCCGCCGCCGCGCGGCGCCGCC
>NZ_JASGDA010000005.1:0-43361 GCF_047607405.1 Acidovorax sp.
ACGAGCAGCAGCGCCAGCGCGCGCACGGCCGCGCGGCGGCGCGCGCGGCCCAGCACCGGCAGGGCGATGCCGGGCGGCAGCTGCGCGAAGGCTTGGCCCACGCGCTGGGCGCGCTCCCAGGCCTGCGCATGGCTGGGGTGCGCGGCGCGCCAGCGGGCGCAGCGCTGGCGGTCGGCCTCGGTGGCGTCGCCCGATTGCAGCAGGAAGAACCATTCGGCCGCGCGCAGCGCGACGGCCTCGTCCAGTGCGTCCAGCGGCGCGGCGTTCATGGCATGTGCAGGATGCAGCGGGCCATGGCCTGGACCATGTAGCGCTTGATGGTGCGCTCGCTGACGGACAGGCGCTCGGCGATGGCGGCGTAGCCCAGGCCGTCGAGCTGGGCCAGCAGGAAGGCCGTGCGCACGGGCGCGGGCAGGCCGTCGAGCGCGGCGTCGATCTGCTGCAGCGCCTCCAGCAGCAGGGCGCGCTGCTCGGGCGAGGGGGCGAACGGCTCGGGCAACTGGGCCAGCGTCTCCAGGTAGGCCAGCTCCAGCGCGCGTCGGCGGTGCAGGTTGGCCAGCAGGCGCTTGGCGACCAGCGTGAGGTAGGCCCGGGGCTCGTCGAGCTGCCAGCCGCGCTGCTTCTCGGGCGTGCCGTCGGGCGCGCGCAGCAGGCGCACGAAGGTGTCCTGCGCGAGGTCGGCCGCGTCCCAGCCGTTGCCCAGGCGGCGGCGCAGCCAGCCTTGCAGCCACACGTGGTGGTCGGCATAGAGCGACGTGATGGCGCTGTGGGGGGCGGGCTTGGCGGTGGGCATGGGCAGTTATCGCGAACGATTCGCATTATGCGGTAAACCCCCTGCCCAGCGCGCTTTTGGCCAGGCCCCTACACTGCCGCTGCGCAACCTTCTTGCACGCTGCCACGCGCTCCCGAATGCTCCTATATTAATAGCTGCTTGTGCTTTCTGCATAAGCGCCAGAGGCCAATTTGACCACTAAAAACTCAACCGCCAGCGCTTCCCTGTGGAGCCCCCTGCGCCAGCCCGCCTTCCGGGGCCTGTGGGCCTGCGGCGGCATCTTCTTCGTGGGCAACGGCATGCAGACCATGGCGGCCGCCTGGCTGATGGTGGAGCTGACGGGCTCGTCCTTTCTTGCGGCGCTGGTGCAGACCGCCGTGTTCCTGCCGATGTTCCTGCTGGCCCTGCCTGCGGGGGTGCTGGCCGACACCACCGACCGGCGGCGCTTCATCTCGGGCGCGCTGCTGGGCCAGTGCGCGGCCACCGCGCTGCTGACCGTGCTGGTGCTCGCCGGCTGGGGCGGGCCGGTGTCGGTGCTGCTGCTCGTCTTCGTGGGCGGCTGCTGCACGGCGGCGCTGACGCCCGCGTGGAACTCCTCCGTCATCGACCCCGTGCCGCGCGACGAATGGCCCCAGGCCATCACTGCCGTCAGCATTGCCTACAACGCCGCGCGCGCCGTGGGGCCCACGCTGGCCGGGCTGGTGTTCGCGCACCTGGGGGCGGGCTGGGTGTTCGCCGTGACGGTGGCGACCACGCTGGTGATGTGGGAATCCATCCGCCGCTGGCCGCCGCGCCCGCACCCGCCCTCACACCTGCCCGCCGAGCGGCTGTGGGGCGGCACCCTGAGCGGCCTGCGCTTCGCCTGGCATTCGCACATGATCCTGGCGCAACTGGTGCGCGTGATGGCCTTCAGCGCGGCGGGCTCGGCCCTGTGGGCGCTGCTGCCCGTCATCGCCCAGCGCCTGGGCACGGGCGCGCAGGGCTTCGGGCTGCTGATGGGCTGCCTGGGCACGGGCGCCGTGGCCGTCGGCCTGGTGCTGGGGCGGCTGCGCGCGCGCTTCGGGCTGGAAGCCATCGTGGGCGCGGGCGGCGTCGTGTTTGGCGCCGCCATGCTGGCCGCCGCGCTGGCACCGATGGCGTGGCTGGTCTATGCCGCGCTGCTGTTCGCGGGCGCGGCGTGGATGTCGGCCATGTCCACCTTCAACACCGCCACGCAGGCCAGCGCGCCGCAGTGGGTGCGCTCGCGCGCGGTCGCCATGCACATGGTGGCGGCGCTGGGCGCGTTCGCCCTGGGCTCGGCCTTCTGGGGCGCGGCGTCGGACGTGGTGGGCCTCACGCCCACGCTTTGCGTGGCGGCGGCGCTGATGGTGGCGGGCCTGCTGCTGGCGCGGCCCCTGCCGCTGCGCATGGGCGCGCTGCACGAGGTAACGCAGGTCGCCACGCCCTGGGACGAGCTTTTCGTCGAGCCCGAACCGCCGCCCGAGGCAGGGCCCGTGGCCGTCGAGCTGGGCTACCGCATCGCCCCCGGCGCGGACGCCGCCTTCCTGGACGCCATCGGCCGCCTGAAGGCGCCGCGCCGCCGCGACGGCGCCTCCTTCTGGCGCGTCTATAAGGACCTGGGCGAGCCCTCGCGCTACGTGGAGCGCTTCATCGTCGCGTCCTGGGCCGACTACCTGCACCAGCGCGCCCGCGCGACCATGGCCGACCAGGCGCTGGAAGCGGAGGTACGCGCCTTCCTGGCGCCGGGCGAGGCCGTACATATGGCGCACTACATCGCCGAAAGATAGCGCCTGCGACAATCGGGGCATGACTTTCGCCCCCTTGCAGAACGACACCTTCCTGCGCGCCTGCCGCCGCCAGGCCACCGACTACACGCCCCTGTGGCTCATGCGCCAGGCCGGGCGCTACCTGCCCGAATACAAGGCCACGCGCGCCAGGGCGGGCAGCTTCATGGGGCTGGCAACCAATGTGGATTACGCCACCGAGGTCACGCTGCAGCCGCTCGACCGCTTCCCGCTCGACGCGGCCATCCTGTTCAGCGACATCCTCACCGTGCCCGACGCCATGGGCCTGGGCTTGTCGTTCGCCGAGGGCGAGGGCCCGCGCTTCGCAAGGCAAGTGCGCGACGAGGCCGCCGTGGCCGAACTGGCCGTGCCCGACCTGGGCAAGCTGCGCTACGTGTTCGACGCCGTCACCAGCATCCGCCGCGCGCTCAACGGCCGCGTGCCGCTGATCGGCTTCTCGGGCAGCCCGTGGACGCTGGCGTGCTACATGGTCGAGGGCAAGGGCAGCGACGACTACCGCCTGGTCAAGAGCCTGATGTACGCCCGCCCCGACCTGATGCACCGCATCCTGGCCGTGAACGCCGACGCCGTGGCCGCCTACCTGAACGCGCAGATAGCCGCGGGCGCGCAGGCCGTGATGGTGTTCGACAGCTGGGGCGGCGTGCTGGCCGACGGTGCGTTCCAGCAATTCAGCCTGGCCTACACGAAGCGCGTGCTGGCGCAGATCCAGCGCACCGGTGCGGATGGAACGGACGTGCCGCGCATCGTCTTCACCAAGGGCGGCGGCATCTGGCTGCCCGACATGAAGGACCTGGACTGCGAAGTGCTGGGCCTGGACTGGACGGCGAACCTGGGCCACGCCCGCGCCACCGTGGGCGCCACCCACGCCCTCCAGGGCAACATCGACCCCAACGTGCTGTTCGCGCCGCCCGAGCGCATTGCCGAGCAGGCCCGCGCCGTGCTGGACAGCTTCGGCGCGCCGCACACCGACCGCGCCACGACGGGCCCCACGCACATCTTCAATCTGGGCCACGGCATCAGCCAGTTCACGCCGCCCGAGCACGTGGCGGCGCTGGTGGAAGCGGTGCATGGCCATTCGCGGGCGCTGCGCCAGGGCCGGAAGACCGCCCCGGCGCGCTGACTTATGCACAAAACTGGGGCGCCCCGCTGGCGCGGCACGCCCCGGAATCCGCCCGCCGCACGGGTGGCTGAATATTCTCAACGTGTACGCAAGTCATTGATTTCAAAGGGCTTGCACCCCCTGCTTTTTTTGCGGGCAACGCAGCCAAAGCACGGCCATTCAAGGACTTGCGGGCCCAACCCAAGGGATATCAACAAAGTTATCCACAGAAAACCTGGATTTCTCCCAAATCGCCAGTCAAATCAAGCACTTGCAAGGGAAACTGCAGAAAATTCCGAGCTTTCGCGTCCTCTGCCGGCCCTGGACGGGGGCTTGACGAACACAAGGTGCATGACTTATGCACACCCATCTTGATGCGGCGCAACATACCTACCCAGCCAGGCACCCACGCGCCCGGGACGTTGCAAAAGCCTTAGATCATTGATTCATAAGGTTTTTTTGCCAGCGCTGGTTTTCGCAGGATTCCACGTCGCGCCAGCATCCATGCGCCTCGCGCGGTTTTCCGGGCGCCAATGTCAACAAAGTTATCCACAGAACGCGCTGTCCCTAGCGACGACAATCGCGGACTTGCCCTTGTCCTTCGCGCCGCCTTGCCGTCCTTCACCGTCCACGTCGCCGTCCAGACCCCCGCGCACAGCGGCGTGGGCGACCTGCTGAGCTACGCCAGCGACCTGCCGCTCGCGCCCGGCACCCTGGTGCGTGTGCCCCTGGGCCAGCGCGAGGTGCTGGGCGTGGTGTGGGATGCCGATGGCGCCCCGGGCGAGCTGCCCGACGGTGCCGCCCTGCGCCCCGTGGCGGGCGTGCTGCAAGGGCTGGCGCCGCTGGATACGCCCTGGCGCCGCCTGGTGGCCTTCGCCGCGCGCTACTACCAGCGCGGCTTGGGCGAGATGGCCCTGGCCGCCCTGCCGCCGCAGTTGCGCGACCTGCGGCCCGAGCAACTGGCGCGGCGCCTGCGCCGCCCGGCCCGGGTGGCTGAAAACGCCGAAAACACTACAAAAACAATAGCACTAACCCCAGAACAGGAAAGCGCCAGAGCCCGAATTGCCTCGGAACCCGGCCCCTTCCTGCTGTTCGGCAGCACCGGCAGCGGCAAGACCGAGGTGTACCTGCGCTGCGTGCAAGAGGTGCTGGACCAGGACCCCACGGCCCAGGCCCTGGTCATGGTGCCCGAGATCAACCTCACGCCCCAGCTCGAAGAGCGCTTCACCGCCCGCTTCGGCGCCCAGGCCGTGGTGGCGCTGCACAGCGGCATGACCCACCCCCAGCGCCTCAAGAGCTGGCTGGCCGCGCACGGCGGCGCGGCGCGCATCGTGCTGGGCACGCGCATGGCGGTGTTCGCCAGCCTGCCGGGCCTGCGCATCATCGTGGTGGACGAGGAGCACGACCCCAGCTACAAGCAGCAGGAAGGCGCCCGCTACTCGGCCCGCGACCTGGCCGTGTGGCGCGGGCGCGAGCAGGGCGCCAAGGTCATATTGGGCAGCGCCACGCCGTCGCTGGAGAGCTGGCACGCCAGCGACCCCGCCGTGGGCCGCTACGCGCGGCTGGAGATGCCCAGCCGCATCGGCGCGGGCGCCCTGCCGCGCGTGCGCCGGGTGGACATGAACCAGCAGCCCCGGCGCACCGTGTTCAGCGCCCCGCTGCTGGCCGCCATCACCGAGCGCGTGCAGCGCGGCGAGCAGAGCATGGTGCTGCTCAACCGCCGCGGCTACGCCCCCGTGCTGCACTGCGCCGACTGCGGCTGGAAGAGCGACTGCCCGCACTGCAGCGCCCACCAGGTCTTCCACAAGGCCGACCGCACGCTGCGCTGCCACCACTGCGGCTACACCGTGCGCGTACCCCGCGCCTGCCCGACCTGCGGCAGCCCGGACATCCACGCGCTGGGCCGGGGCACCGAGCAGCTCGAAGAACAGCTCGCCGCCCTGCTGTCCGAGGTGCTGCGCCCCGACCGCACCCCGGCGCGCATCGCCCGCATCGACGCCGACACCACCCGCGCCAAGGGCGCGCTGCAGGCACAGCTGGCCCAGGTCCACGCGGGCGAGGTGGACGTGCTGGTGGGCACGCAGATGATCGCCAAGGGCCACGACTTCCGCCGTATCACCCTGGTGGCCGCCGTGCAGCCCGACGGCGCGCTGTTCAGCAGCGACTTCCGCGCGCCCGAGCGCCTGTTCGCGCTGCTGATGCAGGCGGCGGGCCGCGCCGGTCGCGACGCCGCCTACATGGCCGCACAAGCGTTGGTTCATGGCACGCCGTGCGAGATGTGGGTGCAGAGCTTTCACCCCCGCCACGCCGTGTTCGAGGCGCTGCGCGCGCACGACTACCCCGCCTTCGCCGCCCGCCAGCTGCAGGAGCGCCAGGAAGCCGCCATGCCGCCCTTCGCCTACCAGGCGCTGGTGCGCGCCGACGCGCGCACGCAGGAAGCCGCCCAGGGCTTTCTGGCCGCCGCCACCGCCGCCGCGCACGCCGCAGGGCTGCCGGGCCTGGCGGACGGCACGGTCGTGCTGTTCCCGCCCGTGCCGCTCGCCATCCAGCGCGTGGCCAACGTGGAGCGCGCCCAGATGCTGCTGGAGAGCCCGAGCCGCGCCGCGCTGCAGCGCTTCCTGGCCGCCTGGCAGCCCCTGCTGCACGCCGGGCGGGGGCAGCACAAGGGGCTGGTGCGCTGGCTGGTGGATGTGGATCCGTTGTCCATATAGGTATTTCTCCAGCCCGGGTTTTCATGCTCCCGCCGGTTGACGAACCCGATGGGTCAAAAGATCAACCAACATAATCCAGGCTGCCATGTCCCCCAGCCAGATCATCGTCCTCGCCACCCCCGTCTTCTTCGCGCTCATCGCCATCGAATTCGCCGTGGCCTGGCGCCGCCGGCGCAGCCCGTACCGGCTGGCCGACGCCGTCAGCAGCATCAGCGTGGGGGCCCTCAGCCAGACCAGCGCCGTGTTCACGCGGCTGCTGCGCGTGGGCATCTACACCGCGCTGTTCGAGCACGCGGCTTTGTGGCGCAACGACGCCTTCTGGACCAGCCTGCCCGGCTGGCTGCTGGCGCTGCTGTTCTACGACCTGTGCTACTACTGGCTGCACCGCATGGGGCACGAGGTGGCCGTGCTGTGGGCCGCGCACGCGGTACACCACCAGAGCCAGGACTACAACCTGAGCACCGCGCTGCGCCAGACCAGCTCGGGCGCGCTGCTGGGCTGGGTGTTCTACGTGCCCATGGCGCTGGCGGGCGTGCCGCCGCTGGTGTTCGGCATCGTGGCGCTGATCGACCTGCTCTACCAGTTCTGGGTACACACCGAGCACATTCCCAAATTTCAGGGGCGCCTGGCCTGGTTCGACCGCTGGTTCTGCAGCCCCAGCAACCACCGCGTTCACCACGCGGTGAACGACGCCTACCTGGACAAGAACTACGGCGGCATCCTGATCGTGTGGGACCGCATCTTCGGCACCTTCAAGGACGAGGACGAGCGCGAGAAATGCGTCTATGGCACGCGCGGCCTGCTCAACAGCTGGGACCCGCTGTGGGCCAACGCCCAGGTCTATGCAGGCCTGGCGCGCGACAGCTGGCATGCGCGCAACTGGGTGGACAAGCTGCGCGTGTGGGTCAAGCCCCCGGGCTGGCGCCCGGCGGACGTGGCCGAGCGGTTTCCCAAGCCCGCGTTCAGCATGGCGCAGATGGTGCTGTTCGACCCGCCCATGGGGCGCGCCGTGCAGTGCTTCGCGCTGCTGCAGTTCGTGCTGTTGCTCGGGGGCGTGGCGGCTTTTCTGTGGCAGGCCGACGGCGCCCCGCTGGTACACAACGCCGTCTGGTTTGCCGCGTTGCTGACCATGCAATGGTCGCTGGGCGCCGTGATGCAGGGGCGCATCGGCATGCTGATGGCGCTGATGCTGCAAAGCGCCGCGCTGGCCACGGCGACCAGCGCGCTGGGGTTTGTCGAGTGGCACTGGCTGTTCAAGCCGCTGACGATGGTGATTGCTCTTGTTTTGGTAGCTACCAGTACTTATCCAATAAGCGCTAGAGGCCGATTTTGCTTGAAATCTCTCGCACTGCTGGCGGCGGCGCTGGCGGGCTCGCTGGTCGGCGACGTGTTCCTGATGTTCAACGGCTTCTTCATCCCCGGCCTGCTGGGTTTTCTGGTGGCGCACCTGTGCTACCTGGCGCTGTTCAAGCACGGCCAGCGCTGGTTCCCGCACCGGGGCGCGCTGGCAGCCACCCTGGGCACTGGCGTGGCGATGTACGCCTTTTTGTGGACGGGCGGCCTGCCCGCCGCGCTGCGCGCGCCCGTCGCGGCCTACGTGCTGGTGATCGCGCTGATGGCGGCCCAGGCCATCGGGCGGGCGACGGTGCTGCGCGACGCCCCGTCGGTGCTGGTGGCAGTCGGCACGGGCTTCTTCATGTTGAGCGATGCGCTGCTGTCCACCAACCGCTTCGTGCAGCCGCTGCCCATGGCGCAGGTGTGGGTGCTGGCGACGTACTACGCGGCGCAGGCGTTGATCGTGGCGGGGGTGCTGCGGGGGCAACAGCCGCAGCCTGCGCCCGTCACACCCCAAACAGGTCCTGCCCACTCGCCTTGGGCGGCGTGACGCCCAGGTGCCGGAAGGCCGCCAGCGTGGCCACGCGCCCGCGCGGCGTGCGCTGCAGGAAGCCCTGCTGGATCAGGTAGGGCTCGATCACGTCCTCGATGGTGCCCGCCTCCTCGCCAATGCTGGCCGCGATGTTGTCCAGCCCCACGGGCCCGCCGTCGAAGCGGTGTACCACGGCTTCGAGCAGCTTGCGGTCCATCACGTCGAAGCCCTGCGGGTCCACGTCGAGCATCGCCAGGGCGCGGTCGGCTATGGGCTTGGTGATGCGGCCGTCGCCCTTGACCTCGGCGTAGTCGCGCACGCGGCGCAGCAGGCGGTTGGCAATGCGGGGCGTGCCGCGCGAGCGGCGGGCGATCTCGAAGCCGCCGTCCGCGTCCATGGGCGCGTTCAGCAGGCCCGCGCTGCGCGTGACGATGCGCGCCAGCTCCTCGGGCGTGTAGAACTCCAGCCGCGCCACGATGCCGAAGCGGTCGCGCAGCGGGTTGGTGAGCATGCCCGCACGCGTGGTGGCGCCCACCAGGGTGAAGGGCTGCAAATCGAGCTTGATGCTGCGCGCGGCAGGGCCCTCGCCGATCATGATGTCGATCTGGTAGTCCTCCAGCGCGGGGTACAAAATTTCCTCGACCACGGGCGAGAGGCGGTGGATCTCGTCGATGAAGAGAACGTCGTTCTTCTCCAGGTTGGTCAGCAGCGCGGCCAGGTCCTTGGGCTTTTCGAGCACGGGGCCGCTGGTCTGGCGCAGGTTCACGCCCAGCTCGGCGGCGATGATGTGGCTGAGCGTGGTCTTGCCCAGGCCGGGCGGGCCGAACAGCAGCACGTGGTCCAGCGCCTCGCCGCGCTTCCTGGCCGCGCCGATGAAGATCTCCAGCTGCTCTCGCGCCTTGGCCTGGCCCACGTACTCCTGCAGGAGCTTGGGGCGCAGGGCGCGTTCGATGGCCTCCTCCTGGGCGGATGCGGGGGCGGCGGACACCACGCGCTGGGGCGAAGCTGGGGCGAAGTCGTCGGTCTGGATGGTCATGGATGCGGATTGTCCGCGCTTCGCCCCGCCGCTTCAGCCGGCCTGGTTGCGCACCGCTGCCTTGGCGTGCAGCAGCGCCACCTGGGTCTGGTCGCGCAGGCGCTCCATCTGCTCCATGGGCGTGTCGGCATACGCCTTGGCGCCCTGGTCGATGATGAGCTGGGCGAGTTCGTCGCTGTACTCGATGGGCGAATGGTTGGCCCAGCTGATCTTCATGCCGGGGCCGAACTGCTTGAAGTAGCCATGAAAGCCCGTCGGCCCGCCGCCCATGTAGAACGAACTGAACGGCCCGTTCACCGCCCAGCGCAGCCCCACGGAGTTGGTGACGCAGTCGTCCAGCTCGTCGATGGTGACCACGCCTTCCTTCACCAGATAGCAGGCTTCACGGAAGATGGCGCGCTGCAGGCGGTTGACGACGAAGCCCGCAATCTCCTTGCGCAGCACGGGCGCGACCTTGCCCAGCGCGGTGTAGAAGGCCACGGCGTCGGCGGTGGCCTGGGGGTCGGTCTTCTCGCCGGGCACCACCTCCACCAGCGGGATCAGGTGCGGCGGGTTGAAGGGGTGGCCCACCAGCAGGCGGCTGGCGTTCTGCATGGCCTGGCCCTGCAGCGTGGCCGGGCGCGCCGAGCTGGACGACAGCAGCAGCGCGTGCGCGGGCACGGCCTTTTCGATGCGTGCCCACAGCTGCTGCTTCCACTCGGTGCGCTCGGGGCCGTTCTCCTGCACCAGGTCGGCGCCCGCCACGGCTTTTTCCAGGTCGGGCTCGAAGCGCAGGCGGGCCTCCAGCCCCTCGTGCGGCAGGCCCAGCGCCTTCAGCGCCGGGGCGGCCTTGCGCAGCATGCCCAGCACCGTGCCTTCGATGTCGGGCGCCGGGTCGTTGATGACCACGTTCAGGCCGTGCGCCAGGAACAGCGCGGCCCAGGACGCGCCGATGACGCCCGCGCCGATGACGCAGGTGTTGCGGTAGCGGGCCAGGATGGGGGTGTTGTCAGGACAGTTGGCGGGCATGGTGTTGTCTCCTTGGTGTTGGAATGATCGCCGCGCGGGCGCGGTCTGCCATCGTCGCCGAACAGGGTCGGCCTGGGAAAGGTCAGTTCAGGTCGGCAGTCGGTGAATCGGGGACATGGGGCGCCTGGCCAAATTCCGGTCAGGGCGTGTAGTCCGGCATCAGCCAGTTCTTGAGGGACGCGCGAAACGCCGTGTCGAAGCGCCCGTACTGGTCCTGCCCGGCAGGGTCGGCGCAGCTCGAATATCCGCCGTACAGCTGCCCCACCAGGTAACGCTTGCCGTCCAGCGGATAGAACAGGCCCGAGCCGCTGCTGCCGCCTTCGGTGACGCCCTCGCTCCAGCCCACGGTGAGAAATCGGCCCGATTCTGCCGTGCTGGTCACGCACACCTCGTTGGCGCAGTTGCTGTACTGCGCGACCGCGCCGCTGCTGGTCTTCTGCAGGTCGCCCATGGGGTGGTGGATGCCGACGACGGCGGCGGCGGTCTGCGCAGGGCTGCCGAAATAGCTGCCTGCGAACAGGGCGCCCTGCGGCGCGGACGCGTTCAGGCGCATGAACGAGGTGTCGGTGGACGCGCTGGCATACAGCAGCTGCGCGCCGCCGGCCACGCGCTGCGCCGAGGGGTTGGCGCTGCCGCTGTTGCAGGCCGTGGAGTGGTAGAACCAGTCGGTGGTCAGCGTGGATGCGACCGTCTGCTTGGAGATGCAGTGGTGCGCGCTCAGGAAGTACGGCGTGGTGCTGCCTGTCGCATCGTTGACCAGCGTGCCCGTACACAGGTAGCTGGCGCCGCCGTCCACGAACACCATGCGGGCCACCGAGCGGCTTTCGGCGGCCAGTTCGGGGCGGCACGACACGTCGATGTTGCAGGTGCCCGCCTCGCCCACCTTGGTGATCTTGGCCTCTGCCGCGTCGCTCGGCGCGACGAAGAAGTGCGACAGCGTGGGCACGGCGATGTCCAGCTTGGCCAGCTGCGCGCCCGGGGCAAGCTCCAGCTCCAGCGTGGTTTCGGCACCGCCGAAGTCCGGCCCCCAGTAGGTGCGCGCCGCGTCGCCGGTGTCGCCCGCCGCCAGGTTGCGCTGCAGGGTCTGCAGCACCTGCTCGGCCGTGACCGTGAACACGTCGCCGCCCTGCGTGCCCGCCTGCGCGTGGAACCGCAGCACCGTGCCCGCAGGCAGGCTGCGCACCAGCACGCCCACGCGCACGCCGCGCGCGCCGTCGGACGTGAAGCTGATCGCCGCGCGCCGCCCGCCGCCCTCCACGGCGGTCCATTGCAGCCGCGCCAGCAGGTTCTGCCGCGTGGCCGTGGCCGCCAGGTCGCGCGCCACGCCGATCTGCCGGGGGCCGCGCTGCAGATTCTTGGACTGCGCCTTCACGCCCAGCAGCCGCGACACGTCACCGACCGGCCCCAGCCGCACGGACGACGGCGCCAGCAGCGTGCGCCCCCCGCTTGCCTGCGCCTCGGCCACGGACTTGGTCGTATCGGACAGCGCCGTGTCCAGCGGCTCGATGCGGTCCGTGCCGGCATAGCTCACCGTCGTGGTGGTCGCCGTGTCATCGGCGGACGTTTCAGCCGCCGTGTCGCCACCACCCCCGCCGCCACAGGCGCCCAGCGCCAGCACGACGCCGAGGCCCGCCGTCCATCTGCATGAAAAATTCAGCATCTCACGCCCCTTTGCTACTTCGCCAATGCCTTCAGCGCCAGCTTGATCCCCTCGCTCACGCCCACGTCGGCGGGCAGCGCCTTGAGCGCCGCCGCCGCTTCCTTGTCGTTGTAGCCCAGCGCCAGCAGCGCCTGCAGGATGTCGGCCTGCGCGTCGCTCACGGCGTGGGCGCGCGCGCCCATGTCCGCGCCCAGCTTGCCTTTCAGTTCCAGCAGCAGCCGCTCGGCCGTCTTCTTGCCGATACCCGGCACCTTCACCAGCCGCCCCGCCTCTTGCAGCGACACGGCCTGCGCCAGGTCGCCCACGCCCAGGCCCGACAGAATCGCCAGCGCCGTGCGCGGCCCCACGCCGCTGATCTTGATGAGCTCGCGGAACGCCTGGCGCTCTTGCGCGGAGCCAAAGCCGTAGAGCAGCTGCGCGTCCTCGCGCACGATGAACTGCGTGAGCAGGCTCACGCGCTCGCCCACGGCGGGCAGGTTGTAGAAGGTGCTCATGGGCACCTGCACCTCGTAGCCCACGCCGTGGCAGTCCAGCAGCACCTCGGGCGGGTTCTTCTCCAGCAGGGTGCCGGTCAATTTGCCTATCATCGGAGAACCATCCTTCCTTCTTGCTGGAAATTATCCGCGTGATCCTGCGCCACACCTTCACCCCCCACAACAACACGCGCCTGTCGCACCTGTGCGGCCCCGCCGACGTACACCTGCGCACCATCGAGACGGCGCTGCAGGTCAGCATCGCGCACCGGCACGAGCAGTTCAAGGTGGACGGCCCCAAGGCCCGGGCCACGCAAGCGATGGAACTGCTGCAAGCGCTGTACGAGCGCGCCGACGACCCCATCACCGCCGACTACCTGCAACTGATGCTGGCAGGCGACACGGCGCTGGTGGACGCGCCCGAGGGCGCCATCGTGCTCAACACCCGCCGCGCCGACCTGCGTGGGCGCACGCCCACGCAAAACCTGTACCTGGAAAACATCGCCGCGCACGACATCACCTTCGGCATCGGCCCCGCAGGCACGGGCAAGACCTACCTGGCCGTCGCCAGCGCCGTGGACGCGCTGGAGCGCAGCAGCGTGCAGCGCATCGTGCTGACCCGCCCGGCGGTGGAGGCGGGCGAGCGCCTGGGCTTTCTGCCCGGCGACCTGGCGCAGAAGGTGGACCCGTACCTGCGCCCGCTGTACGACGCGCTGTACGAGCTGATGGGCTACGACAAGGTGCAAAAGGCTTTCGAGCGCAACGCGCTGGAGATCGCCCCGCTGGCCTTCATGCGCGGGCGCACGCTGAACAACGCCTTCGTGATCCTGGACGAGGCGCAGAACACCACGCCCGAGCAGATGAAAATGTTCCTCACGCGCATCGGCTTCGGCAGCAAGTGCGTGGTGACGGGCGACGTGAGCCAGATCGACCTGCCCAAGGGCGCGATGAGCGGCCTGATCGATGCCGAGCGTGTGCTCAAGCGCGTCAAGGGCATAGCCGTCACCCGCTTCACCAGCGCCGACGTGGTGCGCCACCCGCTGGTGGCGCGCATCGTGGACGCCTACGAGGCGCAGGGCAAGCGCACCGGAAACTCCTGATTTGATAGCTGCTGGCGCTTGCCACATAAGCGCTGGAGGCCAAAATGGCTCTGAATTCTCTGACCCTCTCCCTGCAATTCGCCCGCGACGCCACGGCGCACCGCGCCGTGCTGCCGCGCCACAAGGTGGCCCGCTGGATACGCCACGCCCTCGCGGTGGATGCCGAGATCACCGTCCGCATCGTCGGCACCGAAGAAGGCCAGCGCCTGAACCGCGAGTTCCGCCGCAAGGACTACGCCACCAACGTGCTCACCTTCGACTACCAGCAGGACCCCGTGGCCGTGGCCGACCTGGTGCTCTGCGCCCCCGTGGTCGAGCGCGAGGCCAAGGAGCAGAACAAGACGCTGGAAGAACACTACGCCCACCTGCTGGTTCACGGCGCGCTGCACGCCCAAGGCTGGGACCATGAGACCAGCGCCGAGGACGCCGATGAGATGGAAGCCTACGAAACCGAAATCATGCAAGAACTCGGTTTCTCGAACCCTTATGAAAAGTAGTCCTGCCAACAGGTTCAGGTCACTTCAAACACCTCATAGGAAACACCCCCTTCAATGAGCCGACCTGTACCAACGGCGACGATGCCGTTCAGCCAAAGGTAGTTGGGAGCACCCGTCTCAAACACCGGCGTCGTGCGGAAGTAGTAGCGAGATGGATCGACCAAGTGCCGCGTGCGGCCACTTGCCAGAGCCGACAAATCTGCGTCGTCGAAGCGAATCCGCCCGCCATAGCGCATGTGGATCAACGCACCATCGTCGGTGACGAGCACTATTCTCGCGTCCACGACGCGGATCCCGCTACGGGTCAGCATCCAGTCGCCAGTCCCAGGGTTGACATGGCCTTTGAGCCGCGCACCGGAAAATTGCCCCTCGGAGACACTATTCAACGTTCTGCGGCCCAGCGGGCCATCGCCCGCATCGAGCGGCGCAGCCAAAGTAGCATGTAGGGTGAAGAGATGACGCAGGACAGGTGGAGAAATATCGTGCATTGCGGTGAGCCAGAAAAGAAGACGAAACCGCAGCGTATTCCTTGAAGCAGCTTGAAGGGCAATAGCTCCGCCATGAAATCATTGAAAATCAGCGAGTTGGCCCGCGCAACAGGATGCAGTTCGGCGACTATCCGCTACTACGAGTCCATGGGCCTGCTTCCGGTACCCGCCCGAGCGGCCAGCGATCAGCGCCTCTACAGCCAGCAGGATGTGTCGCGGTTACGGTTCATTCGCCGCTGCCGGACCTTGGGTTTCACGCTGCGGGACATTGTCTCGTTTGGCACGCTGGCCCGTTCAGGCGCACCACATGGGCCTTGCCGTGAAATCGTCGAGCGGCGTCTCGACGCCATCCGCTCACAACTCCAGAAACTCCAGACGGCGGAGCGCGAACTGCGGTTGGTGTTGAACGAAGGCGTGAACGCGCAGCCAGAAACAGCGTGCCAGCGCTTGGGGGTGCTCCGCTAAATGTTCGACACCACCCTGCTCCTTGCCGCCGCCTTCGTCGCGGGCGCGCTCAACTCCGTCGCCGGGGGCGGCAGCTTCCTCACCCTGCCCGCGCTCGTCTTCACCGGCGTGCCGCCCGTGGCCGCCAACGCCACCGGCACCGTCGCGCTGCTGCCCGGCTACATGGCGGGCGCCTGGGGCTTCCGCGAGGACATGGCGCCGCCGCCCGGCCTGTCAATGCGCGCCGTGGTGCTGCTGTCGCTCATCGGCGGCTCAATCGGCGCCGCGCTGCTGCTGGTCACGCCCGACGCCACGTTCAAGAAGATCGTGCCCTGGCTGCTGCTCGCCGCCACGACCCTGTTCGCCTTCGGCCCCAGGCTGCGCGAGTGGGCGGGCGCGTCCAGCTACGGCACCACGTCACCCTGGAAAGCGGCCCTGGGCATGCTGGCCGTGGCGGGCTACGGCGGCTACTTCAACGGCGGGCTGGGCATCCTGCTGCTGGCGCTGTTCGGCCTGCTGGGGCAGACGCAGCTCAACGCCATGAACGGCATGAAGAACCTCGTCTCCGCCCTGCTCACCGCCATTGCCGTCGCCATCTACGCGGCGGGCGGCATCGTGCAGTGGCCCCAGGCGCTGATGATGATGGTGGCCGCCACCGCAGGCGGCTACGGCGGCGCGCGCGTGGCGCGCAAGCTGCCTGCCAACGTACTGCGCTGGGGCATCGTCGCCACGGGGCTGGTGATGGCTGGCGTGTTCTTCTGGCGGCAGTGAAACAAGAAAAAACCCTCTGGCCCATGCTGCTGACGCTGCTCAGCGGCTTCGCGCTCAGCCAGGCGTTCCGCACCACCACCGCCATCCTGGCCCAAGGGCTGACGGCGGACTTCGGCCTGTCGCCGCAGTCGCTCGGCGCCTTTGCCGGACTGTTCGGCCTGTCCTTCGGCGTGGCGCAGTTGCTGATGGGCGTGGGGCTGGATTTGTACGGCCTGCGCCGCACCGTGCTCACCGCGTTTCCGCTCGCCATCGCCGGGGCTGCGCTCTCGGCCCTGGCGCCAGGCTATGCGTGGCTGATGGCGGGCCAGTTGCTCATCGGCGTGGGCTGCTCGCCCGCGTTCCTGGCCTGCACGCTGTTCATCGCGCGGCACTTTCCGGCGGAGCGCTTTGCGTACCTGTCGGGCGTGGCCATGGGCGTGGGCGGGCTGGGCCTGCTGTTCACCGGCACGCCGCTGGCGTGGCTGGTGCAGCACGGCGGCGGCTGGCGCACGGGCTACGCGGTGCTGGCGGGCTTGAGCGCGCTGTCGTGGCTGCTGATCTGGCTGCGCGTACACGAGCCGCCGCTGCCCCAGCCGCAGCCGCAGAACGCCGGGCGCGAGTCCTGGGGCCAGGCCCTGCGCGGCTTTGCCGCGCTGCTGGCCGTGCCGCACACCTGGGGCATCCTGCTGCTGGGCATGTCGGGCTACGCCGCCTTTCTGTCGCTGCGCGGCCTGTGGCTGGCGCCGCTGCTGATGGAGCGTTTCCACTTCTCGCTGGTGGACAGCGGCCACGTCGCGCTGGCCCTGTCGCTCATCGCGCTGTTTGCGCCCGCCGCAGCGGGGCGGCTGGACCCCGGCACCGCCCGTCGGCGCGCCTGGATCGCCAACGCCTCGCTGCTGATGGCCGCGCTGTTCGTGGCGCTGGCCCTGCTGCGCCAGCATGCGGCGGCCAGCGTGGCGCTGATATTGCTGATGGGCCTGCTGACGGGCTACGGCGTGCTGCAGTACGCCGACGTGCGCGCCTCGTACCCGCCGCAGCTCACGGGCCGCGCGCTGTCGGCCTACACCATGGCGATGTTCCTGGGCGTAGCGCTGATGCAGTGGTGTACCGGCATCGTCGCCACCTGGGCGCAGCTGCGGGGCGTGGACGCGCACATGGCGGTCATGCTGGCGATTGGCGCGTGGCTGGCGCTGGCGTCCACGGCGTTCCGGGTGCTGCCGGTGTCGCCGTTGGTGGCGGGTGAAAAATAAGTGCCAAAAACGGCTCCAGCACTTACGCAGCATAGGCAAGCAGCTATCAATACAGGAGTTATCGACCGCGCGAGTCGGCAGCACCGCAGCGTCGAACGCCGTTGCACAACCATTGCATCCGGTGGGGCGCTTGCAAACTTTTGTATCTATACAAAAAACTTTTTCTAAGACACTTTCAATAAAATACCGGGATGAC
Organism: Acidovorax sp.; assembly: GCF_047607405.1. GTDB lineage: Bacteria > Pseudomonadota > Gammaproteobacteria > Burkholderiales > Burkholderiaceae_C > Acidovorax. Next base: position 17,157 of record NZ_JASGDA010000005.1, read on the forward strand.
ACCCGAAGAGCTTGCCCTGCACCACTGGAAGCGCCGCGAGCTGCCTGGCTTCATGGGCCTGGCCGGGCCGCTGTGGACGCGGCGCGAAGGCGAGGCGTGGGCCTACGCCGTGCTGGCGCAGGCGGCGCACATGAACCCCGCGGGCGTCATGCACGGCGGCGCCCTGGCCACCCTGGCGGACCACGCGATCAGCAGCGTGGCATGGGAGGCGTGCGGGCGGCTCCCCTGTGTGACGCTGCAGCTCGACACGCATTTCGTCGGCCCCGTACACGTCGGCGAGCTGGCGCAGGCCCGCGCGCGGGTGGTTCGGCGCACCGGCGCGCTGTTCTTCATGCAGGGCGAAGTTTCGACGGGGGCGGGCGTCGTCCTGACCGCGCAGGCGCTCCTGAAGGTCATCCGCGCGCCGCAGAACGCGCAAGACGCCGGGGCCTGAACGCAGGCAGTCCTTGCATGGCCATGTACAGGTGTCCACTAACATCGGCGGTGTCCCTGCGCTCCGCAGCGGCGCACGCCGTCATCCATGCATGGGAACCCATGCCATGACGGGCAGGGCGGCAAGCTGGCTGGGGCCCTTGGGACGCCCCCAACCGCCCAGAACCGACATGCCCGCCAGTCAACCAAAGCCCTCGAACAAGACACCCACGCCTGCGCGCACGATGCGCGTGCGCCCCGTACCCGCCGTCAGCCGCTCCATCGCCATCCTGCGGCTGCTGGGCCAGGTGGGCCAGCCCCTGGGAGTGAAGGCCATTTCAGACGAGCTGGCGCTGGTGCCCAGCACCTGCCTGCACATCCTGCGTGTGCTGGTCGCCGAAGAACTGGTGACCTGGGACCCGGCCACCAAGCGCTACGCGCTGGGCAACGGGATGATCAGCCTGGCGCGCAGCGTGCTGGACCGCAGCGGGTTCCCCCAGCTCATCCAGCCCGTGCTGGACCGCCTGGCCGGACGCTTCGGCGTGACGGCCATGGGCGTGGAGGTGACGAAGGGCGCGGTCGTGGTGCTGGCGCTCTCGCATTCCAACCAGCCGTTTCGCGTCCACACGGACGTGGGCAGCCGCTTCGACACACTGGTCAGCGCCACGGGGCGGCTGGTGGCTGCGCACAGCGGCGAAAGCTGGACGGACCTGCGCAAAAAGTTCTCCAAGATCAAGTGGGACAAGGCACCGCGCTTCGACGCCTGGAAGAAAGAAGTGGAGCAGGCCCGGCTGCAGGGCTTCAGCGTGGATCGCGACCATTTCATGGCCGGCCTGACGGTGGTCGCGGTGCCGGTCTTCGCATCCAGCGGGCGTCTGGCCTACACGGTGGTCGTCGTCGGGCTCAGCAGCCAGCTCACGTCCGTGGCCACCGACCTGCTGGCCCAGGAAATGATGCGCGAGGCCAAGGAGATTTCGCATCTGCTGGTGGAAGGGGCCTGACCGCCGCGCACCAGCGCCTGTGTGCCAGGACCGGGGGCGCCGATGCTCGGCGCGCCCCCGGGAGATCATTCCGCGCGTATGCCGGCCGCCTGAATCAGCGGCCCCCACTTCTTGCGCTCGGCGCGCGCGAATTCGGCGAGCTGCTCCGGCGTGCCACCGGCGGGATCGAACCCCAAATCCAGCAGCTTCTGGCGCACCTCGGGCCGCGAAAGGGCCTTGTTGAGCGAGGCGCTCAGGGCCGCCACAACGGCGGGCGGCGTGCCCTTGGGCGCATACAGCGCGTTCCAGGCGATGACCTCGAAGCCCTGGACTCCCTGCTCCGCCACGGGCTTGACACCGGGCACCAATCCGCTGGGCTTGACCGAGGTGACGCCGATCGCCTTGACCTTGCCCGATGCGATGTGCGGGCGCAGGGCGGTGGGCGTGTCCACGATCACGGGCAACTGCCCCCCGATCACGTCGGTCATGGCGTTGCCCGAGCCCTTGTAGGGCACGCCGAAAAGCGGCACGCCGGTGTGGGCCTTGAGCAGTTCCACGACCAGGCGTGCCGTGGTGCTGGGCATGGCGATGTCGGTCGCTCCCGTTTTGCGCCGGGTGGCGTCCAGCAGGTCGGCAACGGAGGCGAAAGGCACGCTGCCGTTCACCGCCACGACCATGGGGAAGGTGCCCACCAGGCCGACGGGCTCGAAATCGGTCGCCGTATCGAACGGCATCTTGGCGTAGAGGAACTGGTTGAGCACGTGCGTGGCGTTGGTGCCCATGGTGAGCGTGTACCCGTCGGCCGGCGCGCGCGCCGCCGCCTCCGTGCCCAGGTTGCCGCCAGCGCCCGGGCGGTTGTCGATGACGAAGGGCTGGCCCAGGTCCTTGGCCATCAGGTCGGTGATGTAGCGGGCGACGATGTCCGTCCCCTGCCCTGCCGCGTAGGCGACGACCACGCGAATGGGCTTGTCGGGATAGTGTGACGCTGCGGCCTGGGGGCCTTGGGCATGGACCGTGGGCGCGCCCGCGAGGAAGCAGGCGGCTGCAAACAAGGCTGCGAACTTGCGCATGGTGTTGTCTCCTGGGTAGTTATCTTGAATCAAATGGCGGATTGCCGCCTCAGTGCGGCCCTACACCGCCAGGGGTGCGGGGGCCGCTCCGCTGGCCTGCAGGGCCTTGCGTTCTTGCGGGGTGAGGCCCAGTTCGGCCAGCACTTCGTCCCGGTGTTGGGCGAACGTCGGCGGCGGGCCGCCCGGCATTCCTGGCGTGCCCTCCAGCCGCAGGGGCGCGCGCAGGCCGGTGTAGCCCTCCGCGCGCACGACCATGGCCCGGTGCGCGCAATGCGGATGCTGCAGCGCCTGCGGCACCGACAGCACGGGCCCTGCGGGCACGCCGACGCGCATGAGGGCATCGCACAACGGGCCGCTGTCCCGCCCGGCGATGGCCGACTCAATGGCCTCGCGCAGCGCCTCACGGTTCGCCAGCCGCGCGGTGTTGGACGCAAAACGCGGGTCGGCCGACAAGTCCTGCAAGCCCACGTGGCCGCAAAAGCGCTTGAACTGCCCGTCGTTGAGGATGCCGATGAACAGCTCTCCGTCACGGGCGCGGAACTTGTCATAGGGCGCGATGTTGGGGTGCGCGCTGCCCAGCAGTGCCGGGCTTTGCTGCGAGGCGAACCAGTTGGACGCATGCGGCAGCAGCAGGCTGAGCGCCGTGTCGTACAAGGTGGCTTCCACGCGCTGACCCCGCCCGCTGGTGCTGCGGGCCAGCAGCGCCATCAGGATGGCCGCCAGCGCCACGTAGCCCGTGAGATGGTCCACCACGGGAATGCCCACGCGGGTCGCGCCGGTCGCGGCGTCGCCGTTGATGCTCATCACCCCGCACAGGGCCTGCAGCACGGCGTCGTAGCCGGGCAGGCCGCCCAGCGGGCCGTCCGCACCGAAGCCGGTGATGCTGCAGTACACCAGCCGGGGGTATTGCGCCGCGAGCGACTGCTCGTAGCCCAAGCCCCAGCGCTCCATCGTGCCGGGCAGGAAGTTCTCGACCAGCACGTCGGCATCCGCCAGCAGCCGGTGCAGCACTTCGCGGCCTCCCGGTGTGGACAGGTCCAGGCTGATCGAGCGCTTGCCCCGGTTGAGTGCCGAGAAGTACGCCGCATGGCCCGCCGCATCGAACGGCGGTCCGAGCTTGCGCGTCTCGTCGCCGCCGGGCGGCTCCACCTTGACGACCTGCGCGCCCTGGTCGGCCAGCATCTGGGTACACAGCGGGCCCGCGAGCACGCGGGTCAGGTCCACCACCTTCAGGCCGTGCAGCGCGCCGGGGCGGTTGGCGTCCATGGGTGTCAGCCTTTGGACGGCAGGATGACCACGCCGCCGCCCAGTACCGAGAGTTCGTCGTCCTGGTTGCGGGCCTCCTGCTCGATCTCGACCATGTGCTGACCGTTCTCGACGAACTTGCGCTTGACCCGGCCCTTGATGAACAGCATGTCGCCCTCGGGGTTGTGGCGGCGGATCTTGCAGCTCGCCTTGTGCAGGAAGCCGGTGTCGCCCATCCAGTTGGTGAGGTGGTGGGTGAGCCACGATGTGCGCTCGGGGCCGTAGTCGTAGGCGCCGGGCGCGCCCACTTCGAGCGCGAAGTCTTCCTCCCAATGCACGCGCTCGGGGCAGTCCGGGATGCCGAAGCGGTTCTTGATGCCCACGCCGGGGTGCTGGTCGATGAGCTTCCAGGCCAGCTTGTTGGCGCGGATGTAGAGCCCACCCCAGCCCTGGGCGTAGGCGATGAAGCCGGTCACGGTCATCGGGCCCTTGAACATGGTGGGCAGCTCCTCGCCCTCCTTCACGTCCTCCCAGTAGCGCGGCGTGGCGCCGCGGATTTCTTCGTTGCGGTAGAGCTTGTACGCCTCGCCCAATTCCTCGTCGGTGTAGCGGCGCGGCTCGCGGGCACGCACCTCCTTGTACTTGGTGCCGACCTCGCGGGCATGGTCGCGCTCGGTGCGAAAGCACCAGCTGTCGGCCTCGGCCACCTTGTCGCCCGTCTGGTTGAAGAAGTCCACGTGGTAGATCTGCTGCACGGCGCGACCGGCGAACCGGGTCTGGTGTTCGATCAGGTCTTTCAGGTGCGCCTCGGTGTGGATGGCGTCGTTGCGGCGCACGGCCTTGTGCCAGGTCCAGTCCGCGCCCGACCACATGGCGTGTACGCCCGGCAGGCCGCCCACGTAGCCCGAGACGATGCGGCTGGTGGCAAACAGGAAACTGGGCAGCGCCACGATGCCGCCGTAGTGCGTCTTGGCAGCGTAGTCGGGGTCGCACCACAGCGGGTTGTCGTCGCCAATGCCGTGGGCGTAGTGGCGGATGTTGTCGCGGGTCGCCTCGTAGCACCAGGGTTCGACGGTGTTGCCGATCTTCTGGCCGATGCGCTCGCGCAGTTCGTCGAGGCCGCTTTCCGTGATCTTGGGGAAGCTGCGCGTGGTGGTGGTGGACATGGTTGTCTCCTGTGGTGTGGGTGGTTGAAAACGGGAAGAAAAAAGAAACCGCTCAGTGCGCAATCGCAGCGGCTGCCGCAGCGGCCTCGCGCTCGCGCAGCACCTTGCGGTGGACCTTGCCGGCCGGGGTCTTGGGCAGCTCGGGCACGAAGGCCACGTGGCGGGGGTACTCGTGCTGGCTGAGCTTGGTGCGCACCAGGTTCTGGATTTCCTGCACGAAGGCGTCACCAGGCGCGCGGTTCGTGACCACGAAGGCTTTGACCACCTGGCCGCGCACTTCGTCGGGTACGCCGATGGCGGCGGCCTCCTGCACGTCGGGGTGCAGCAGGATGGCGTTTTCGATCTCCACCGCGCTCATGGTCCAACCGGCGGAGATGATCACGTCGTCGGCCCTGCCCGCGTGGTAGTAGTAGCCGTCGGCATCGATGCGGCCCAGATCCTTGGTGGGTATCCAGCCGCCCTTGCGCAGCACCATGAGCTGGCCCGTGGCGCCCGGCGGGCATTGCCGACCGTCGGCGTCGTGTACCTCGACGCGCGTACCCGGCACGGGCTTGCCCAGCGAGCCGCGCTTGACGGGAAAGTCGGGCGCGCCGGGGTAGCTGACCAGCACGACGCCGATCTCGGTGGTGCCGTACATGCTGCACACCTCCAGGCCGAAGGTCCTGCGCACGAAGTCGGCGGTGTCGTCGTCGATGGGCTCGCCCGTGAACGAGAGCTTGTCGAAACCATAGCGATGCTCGCCCGCCTTGCCGCAGTTCTTCATCATGCGGTAATGGGTCGCCGCAGCCGACATGTTGGTGAAGCGGTGCGCGGCCAGCGCCTGCAGCAGCCGCTCGGGGTTGAAGCGCCCGCTGTAGGCGCCCACCGTGAGCCCCAGCCCCAAGGGCGCCAGCGTGCCATGCCACAGGCCGTGTCCCCACGCGGGTGACGAGGGGCAGAAGAACCGGTCGCCGGGCCGCAGCCCCGTGCCGTACAGCGCCGCCACCGTGAGCGTGACCAATGCCCGGTGCGTGTGCTTGACGGCGTCCGGCAGTTCGCGCGTGGTGCCCGAGGTGTACTGGAACACCGCCAGGTCGTCCGCGCGCGTTTGCACCGCGTATGGGTGCGGCAGCGCCTGCAGGCTGGCGTGGAATTCGTGGTCGTACACCAGCACCGGCACCTGGGTCACGGCAGCGGCGGTGGACTGCTTCTCGGGGTTGGTGACGATCAGCGCTGGCTGGCAGTCGTCCACGCGCAGGCGGATGCCGTCCGGGCCGAACAGCGTGAACATCGGCACGGCAATGGCGCCGCGCTTGATGACGCCGAACATCGCCGTGTAGAAGGCCCGCGAAGGGTCGAGCATGATCGCCACGCGCTGCCCCGGCTGAACGCCTCGCTGCTCCAGCCAGTGCGCGAAGCGCGACGAGTCCTCGGCCAGCTCGCGGTAGGTGATGACCTCATCCGTGCCGTCCGCGTGGACGACGATCAACGCGTCACGGCCACTGGAGGCGTGCCGATCCACACATTCGTGAGCGATGTTCAGGCGCTCGCGGTCGCCGTCGAAAAGCTCCCAGAGCTTCTCGGCAGAGAAATGCGCCTGGGCGTCTGCATAACTCTGGTAATCGGTGAGTCGGGGCATGGGGTGCGTGTCTCCGTTGGTGTGCGTCCAGTTTCGGAATTTGGCCATTTATTGTCAAATACAACTTTTAATTGTCCATAGACAATTAAAACCAGGCGCATGACGGGCCTGGAAGATCGTCCGGATGCCGGGCCGTGCTGCGACAATCGCCCGGCTATGACCACCAACGCCTACATCCTGACCCTGTCCTGCCCCGACCGCCTGGGGCTGGTGCATGCCGTATCGGGCTTCCTGCTGGAGCACAGCGGCAACATCGAAGAAGCCGCGCAGTACAACGACCACGACACGGGCCTGTTCTTCATGCGCGTGCAGTTCGAGTGCAGCCAGCACGACCACGCCACGCTCAAATCGCGCCTGGCGGCCTTCGCCGAACCCTACGCCATGCGCTGGAGCCTGCACGCCACGGCCGAGCCCATGAAGACCGTGCTGCTGGTCAGCAAGGAGGGCCACTGCCTGAACGACCTGCTGTTCCGCTGGAAGTCGGGCCTGCTGCCCATCGACATCCGCGCCATCGTCAGCAACCACCGCGACTTCTACCAACTGGCGGCGAGCTACAACGTGCCCTTCCACCACATCCCGGTCACCGCCGCCACCAAGGCGCAAGCCGAGGCAAGGCAGTTGGAGATCATCGAGGCCGAGGGGGCCGAACTGGTGGTGCTGGCGCGCTACATGCAGATACTTTCAGTGGACCTGTGCCAGAAACTGGCCGGGAGGGCCATCAACATCCACCACAGCTTCCTGCCCAGCTTCAAGGGCGCCAAACCGTATTACCAGGCGCACGACCGGGGCGTGAAGCTCATCGGCGCCACGGCGCACTACGTGACCGCCGACCTGGACGAAGGCCCCATCATCGAGCAGGACGTGGCCCGCGCCGACCACACCGACACGGTGGAAGACCTGACCGCCCGGGGCCGCGACACCGAAAGCCTGGTGCTGGCCCGCGCCGTCAAATGGCACAGCGAGCACCGGGTGCTGCTCAATGGGCACAGGACGGTGGTGTTTAGGTAAAAATGGCCTCTAGCGCTTATCCATAAAGCACGAGCAGCTATCATATTAATAGCAGCATGACCACCGCCGAACGCCAGGCCCGCCAGGCCGAGATCGTCCAGGCCCTGGCCCGCGTGCTGCCCGCGCATGCGCTGCTGTGGCATGCCGAGGACACCAGCCCTTATGAGTGCGACGGCCTCACCGCCTACCGCCAGCGCCCGCTGGCCGTGTGCCTGCCCGAAACCTACGACCAGGTTCAAGCCGTGCTGCAAACCTGCCACCGCCTGCAAGCCCCCGTGGTGGCGCGCGGCGCGGGCACGGGGCTGTCGGGCGGGGCCATGCCGCATGCACTGGGCGTGACGCTGTCGCTGGCCAAGTTCAACCGCATCCTCGACCTGGACCCGGTGGCCCGCACCGCCCGCGTGCAGTGCGGCGTGCGCAACCTTGCCATCAGCGAGGCCGCCGCGCCCCACGGCCTGTACTACGCGCCCGACCCCAGCAGCCAGATCGCCTGCACCATCGGCGGCAACGTGGCCGAGAACTCCGGCGGCGTGCATTGCCTGAAATACGGCCTGACGGTACACAACGTCCTCCAAGTGAAAGGCTTCACCGCCGAGGGCGAGCCGGTGGAGTTCGGCAGCGAGGCGCTCGATACGCCGGGCTACGACCTGCTGGCCGCCGTGATCGGCAGCGAAGGCATGCTGGCTGTGGCGACCGAAGTCACCGTGCGGCTCATCCCCAAGCCACAGCTCGCGCGCTGCATCATGGCCAGCTTCGACGACGTGCGCCGCGCGGGCGACGCCGTGGCCGCCGTCATCGCGGCGGGCATCATCCCTGCCGGGCTGGAAATGATGGACAAGCCCATGACCGCCGCCGTCGAGGACTTCGTCCACGCGGGCTACGACCTCACGGCAGAGGCTATCCTGCTGTGCGAAAGCGACGGCACGCCCGAGGAGGTGCAAGAAGAAATCGCCCGCATGAGCGAGGTACTGCGCGCGGCGGGTGCCACCGCCTTGAGCGTGAGCCGCGACGAGGCCGAGCGCCTGCGCTTTTGGAGTGGTCGCAAGAACGCCTTCCCCGCCAGCGGCCGCATCAGCCCCGACTACATGTGCATGGACTCCACCATCCCGCGCAAGCGCCTGGCCGACATCCTGCTCGCCATCCAGGCAATGGAAAAGAAGTACCAACTGCGCTGCGCCAACGTGTTCCACGCGGGCGACGGCAACCTGCACCCGCTGATCCTGTTCGACGCGAACGACGCCGACCAACTGCACCGCTGCGAACTCTTCGGCGCCGACATCCTGGAAACCAGCGTGCAGATGGGCGGCACCGTGACCGGCGAGCACGGCGTGGGAGTGGAAAAGTTGAACAGCATGTGCGTGCAGTTCACCGCCGAGGAAAACGCCCAGATGCTGGGCCTGAAGGCCGCCTTCGACCCTGCGGGGCTGCTCAACCCCGGCAAGGTGATCCCCGCTTTGAACCGCTGCGCGGAGTACGGAAAGATGCTGGTGCGCGGCGGGCGCACCAGCCACCCGAAGCTGCCCCGGTTCTGATTCAGCCGTTGCTGCGCTGCTGCCGCTGCTGCTCTTGCAGCAGCCGCTGCTTTTCCGCCTCGCGCAAGGCGCGCAGCCGCTGCACGTTGGCCTCCATGCTCTCGCGCTGCGCCCGCGTCAGCGCAGGCAGTTCCGGCTGTTGCAGCTTGTCCTGGGGCATCCCTGCTCCTTGCATCGCGGTCGGGGGGGTTCAGTCACGTAACTGTCAGTCCATCAAAAAAAGTAACTATAACGGCTAATTACCCTGACTGACCGCGCCCTCTCTAGCCTCGCCGGCATGCAAAGCGCAAGAGAACAGTTTGCGGCCCGGTTACGCGACGCGATGGTGGCGGCGGGCTACGAACCCCGCCCCGCCGTGCTGGAGCGCGAGTTCAACACCCGCCACTGGGGCAAGCCGATGACCTTGCACGGCGTGCGCCGCTGGCTGCGCGGCGAGACGCTGCCCGACTACCGCAAGCTCACCACCCTGGCCGAATGGCTGCAAGTGCCCGTGCAGCAGCTCGGCTATGGCGAAATGTCGCAGCCGCACATGGCGCGCGAGCGCACCGCACCCGCCTGGAACGCGGGCCTGGGCTACCAGGACCGGGAACTGTTCGAGATCTACCTGCGCCTGCCCGTGCCCAAGCGCCGCCTGGCGCGCGACGTGATCCTGGCCATCGCCCGCGCCCATGCTGCCGAGGAGGCGGAACGGGGCGATAGATAAATCGCCCCAGCACACTGTGGCCACAATTGTCGTGTTGCACTTCGGAATTGAGGCCACCCATCCCCTCGGGCATACAGAACGCTTTCGGCTGTCAAGAGAGTGGTATGTTCCCAGCCACACCACAAACGTATGTTGACACATGGATATACATACAGTAATTTCACCGGACGCACCCAAACACCCCTTGCCATGACCGCTGAAACCGCCGCCCAGAATTTTTCCAACTTTGTCGCGGGGCGCAAGTTCAAGACCATTCTTGCCGACCCCCCTTGGCAGTTTCAGAACCGCACCGGCAAGGTCGCGCCCGAGCACAAGCGGCTCAACCGCTATGGCACCCTGACGCTGGACGACATCAAGGCGCTGCCCGTAGCCGCCTCTGTCGCGGATACCGCCCACCTTTACCTGTGGGTGCCCAACGCTTTGCTCCCCGAAGGGCTGGCAGTCATGCAGGCGTGGGGATTTCAATACAAATCAAACATCATCTGGCAGAAGATTCGCAAAGACGGCGGGCCGGATGGACGCGGCGTCGGTTTCTACTTTCGCAACGTCACCGAGATCCTGCTGTTCGGCACGCGCGGCAAGAACGCCCGCACGCTGCAGCCGGGGCGCACCCAGGTCAACATCATCAGTACCCGCAAACGCGAGCATTCGCGCAAGCCCGACGAGCAATACCCGCTGATTACTTCATGCAGCCCCGGCCCTTACCTGGAGATGTTCGCCCGGGGCAAGCGCGAAGGCTGGGCCATCTGGGGCAATCAGGCCGACGAAAGCTATACGCCGAGTTGGCCGACCTACACCAATCACTCGCAGGCAGACACCAGCTTGCCACTGGCTCTGGCCTAAACCGCTTCGCTGCCATCCGCCGCGTCCTCTTCGGACAACGGCTCAACCTTGGCGGCATCGAAAACGACGATCGAAGCAGGAAGCCCAATCAGCAACAGTGGGCATGGGTTGCCCACACCCCGATCGACCCGGTGCATCAGCTTGTCCCAATGCGTGGTGGCCTGGCCGAATTTGTTGGAAACGAAGTTGTCCGTCCAAGCAATGGTAAGGGGCACGGGGTCTTTGGCGCGCTGAACACGTTTGAGAATGTTGGCCCGCTGCTTGGGTGTGGGCGTGACGCCAGTCTCCGCAAGCCGCTCCATGGTGTCGATACTGCGCTCCATGGCAAAGCGATGCACTGCATTCCAGAGGCTTTCTTGCAATGAACGCCCCCGCGTGATGATGATGCCCACGCTGATGGCGCCTTCGGCGTGCAGACGCTTGAAGTTTTCCAAATCGCGGTCGTAGAACGGATCCTTGTTGTTCCACTCAATTTCCAGGGCCAGAACGCCCACGCCGTCATAGCGCTTGACGTGATCGACCTCGTGCGAACTGGATTCGCGCGGCACACCGTCGATGGTCTTGCCGATTTCAAAGATGTGCTTCTTCCAGCCGAGGTGCGCAAGCGCCCTGCGCAAACGCTGGGTGAACTGGGTTTCACCGCCGCCCGATCCGATGATCTCGGAAATCGGCAGTTCTATGGCGCTGAGGACATGTTCCAACTCATGCAGCGCGTCGGAAAACTCACCGTCCAGGATGGACCTCGCATGCGAGAGAAAGAGGATGTCGAACCCCTTTTTCCGCAATGTCTCGAATGGCGGGTGGACCATCATCATCCAGCCAACGCGATCTTGTCCAGCGCGGCCGCCAGGTGCCCCACCGTGCGGTCCACGTTGTGCCACTTCTCCAGCCCGAACAGGCCGATTCGGAAGGTCTTGAAGTCCGGCCCCTCGTCGCATTGCAGCGGCACGCCCGCGGCGGTCTGCAGGCCCACGGCGGCGAACTTGCTCGCGTTCTGGATGCCGGGGTCGGTCGTGTAGCTCACCACCACGCCGGGGGCCTTCCAACCGTCTGCCGCCACGCTGGCGAAGCCGCGCGATTCGAGCAGCGCGCGCACCTTGGCGCCCAGGTCGATCTGCTCGGCGCGCACCTTGTCGAAGCCATAGTCCCGCGTCTCCAGCATCACGTCGCGCAGGCGCACCAGGGCGTCGGTGGGCATGGTGGTGTGGTAGGCGTGCTGGCCCTTTTCGTAGCCCTCGGCGATCTGCATCCACTTCTTCAAATCGCACGAGAAGCTGCTGCTCTGCGTGCCCTCGATGGCCTGGCGGGCGCGCTCGGACAGCATGACCATCGCGCAGCAGGGCGAGCTGCTCCAGCCCTTTTGCGGGGCGCTGATGAGCACGTCCACGCCGGTCTTGCGCATGTCCACCCACATCGCGCCCGAGGCCACACAGTCCAGCACAAGCAGCGCGCCGACCTCGTGCGCGGCGTCGGCCACGGCGCGGATGTACCCGTCGCTCAGGATGATGCCGCTGGCCGTCTCCACGTGGGGCGCGAACACCACCTTGGGTTTTTCAGCGCGGATGGCAGCCGCCACCTCGTCCGCCGGACACGGTGCCCAGGGTGCCTGCGGGCCGCTGCCCTGCTGGCGCGCCTTGCACACCACAGAGCCGCCGCCCAGACCCTTGTCGGCGTCGAAGATCTGCGTCCAGCGGTAGCTGAACCAGCCGTTGCGCACGATCAGCACCTTCTGCTGGTTGGCGAACTGGCGCGCCACGGCCTCCATGCCGAAAGTGCCGCTGCCGGGTACGAGCACGGCGGTGTGGGCGCCATAGACCTGCTTCAAGGTAGAGAGGATGTCCTGCACCACGCCGCTGAAGCGCTTGGACATGTGGTTGAGCGCGCGGTCGGTATAGACGACCGAGAATTCAAGCAGGCCGTCGGGGTCGATTTCGGGCAAAAGGCCGGGCATGGGGGTGTCTCCGCGTGGGTCAGTCTGAAAGGAACGGGCCAGCTTATCATGGGCCGCACATGGCCCAACCCCCACGTTTCCAGCTTCTTGCCTGCGTGCATCCGGGCATGGACGCGATGCAGGCGGACTCCGCCATGGCTTTCGGCAAGCACGTCCACACGCAGTTCGGCCTGGGCGTGATCGAGCGCGGCGCGCAGCGCTCGGCCAGCGGGCGGGGGATGGTGGAAGCGGGTGCGGGCGACACCATCACCGTCAACCCCGGCGAGGTGCATGACGGCGCACCCTTGGGCGATGGCGGCAGGGCCTGGCGCATGCTCTACCTAGAGCCTGCCCTGGTGGCGGGCCTCGCGGCGGACGTGCTGCCCGGCGCATCCACCGCGTTTGAATTCCATGCCCCCGCGCTGCGCGATGCGCAATTGGCCGCCCAGGTGCGGGCGCTGTTTGCCGCCGCCACCGCCCCTGCTGCGCCCTCTGCCGACCTGCGCGTGCAGGAATGCCTGCTGGGCATTCTGGGCACGCTGCTGCGGCCCGGCGGGCGCGAACTGCCCGCCGCCATTGCCCCGGCCCGCACGATGATGGACGACGACCCCGCCGCGCCCTGGAGCCTGGCGGAGCTGGCCGCCGAAACGGGCCTGAGCCGCTACCAGCTCGTGCGCCAGTTCGCCCGCGCCACGGGCCTGACGCCCCACGCCTACCTGCTGCAACGGCGGCTGCAACAGGCGCGGCGGCTCATCACGGCAGGCACGCCGCTGGCCGAGGCGGCAGCAGCCAGCGGCTTTGCCGACCAGAGCCATCTGACGCGGGTGTTTACGCGCAGCTTCGGCGTCACGCCCGGCGCGTACGCACAACGGGCTGCAATTTCGTTCAAGACCCGCGCGTAGCCTGGGCCGATGCTGCGGGACATGGGCATCGAATTCCTCATCACCTCTCTCATCATCGTCGTCTCGCCAGGGCCTGGCACCTTGCTGACCGTGGCTGCCGGCCTCTCGGGCGGCGCGCGGGCGGCGGCCATCACAGCGCTGGGCTGCACGCTGGGCATCGTGCCGCACCTGCTGGCGGCCATCACCGGGCTGGCCGCGCTGCTGGGCGCCAGCGCCACCGCCTTCGAGGTGGTGCGCTACGCCGGGGCGGCCTACCTCATCTACATGGGCTGGGCGACGTGGCGCTCGCCCGCCGCCCTGGCCGTACCAGCCGACGCGCCCCCGCGCACGGCCGGGGCGCGCATTGGCGAAGCGGTGCTGGTCAACCTGCTCAACCCCAAGCTGTCGCTGTTCTTCCTGACCTTCCTGCCGCAGTTCATCGCGCCCGGCGAGCCGCAGCCCGCGTGGCGCATGGCCCAGCTTTCGCTGGTGTTCATGGGCATGACGTTTGCGGTGTTCGCGCTGTACGGGGCCTTTGCCGCGCGGTTTCGCCAGCAGGTGCTGGAGCGGCCCAGCGTGCAGGACTGGCTGCGGCGCGGGTTTGCGGCGGCTTTCGTGGGGCTGGGGGTGAAGCTGGGGCTGATGCAGCGCTAACCCACGTCACAGCGCAGCCGCACGGGGCAGCGGCCCACGGCGCGCACGGCGTCGAGCACGTCGCATTCGTGACCCGCATCGGGCGTCAGGCGTTGCAAGCGCATCTGGCCCTGGCGCAGCAGCAGACGGTAGTTGTCCGGCCCGTCGCTATCCGTTTCGACCACCCATTCGGTGATGTCGGCCCAGGGCACGAACCACTGGCCTGCTTGTTCTGCCACCCAGGTCGCCTCGATCAGCCGGGGCACGCCCTGCATGCCGAGCAGGCTGTTGCGCGCAAAGACCACACCGTCTGGGCGCATCTCGATCCAGCGCTTGCCTTGCGTGAAACGCACGGGCGCTGCCACGGCGGGCGCGCCTTCGGCGGGAACGACCCAGCCCGCGTCCCACTGCGCGCGCAGTGCGGGCGGCACGGCGCGCCAATTACGCCAGCGCCGCGCGGCCAGCGCGGTCAGGCCTGCCAGGGGGATGAGGGCGAAGGCCAAGCCCATCTCCAGCCCCCGCTCATCCACCTTGCCATGCAGCGCAAAGCCGACGAAGGGGCTGAAGATGAGCAAGAACCAGCACAGCGCGAACCACCCTACCGACGAGCGCGCCGTGGCGGGCAGCGGGGGTCGGCGGTAGGTGTCGGCCATGCGGCCAACCTACCAGGTGTCGATGAAGCTTTTGTGACGCGCCGCCGCGCCGCCACGCGCCGCGCCCGCCAGCCCCCGCGCCAGCCAGGCGCGCGTCTCGGCCGGGTCGATCACCGCGTCGATCTCCAGCGTGGCCGCCATGTGCATGGCCTCGCCGTTGGCGTATGCCTTGGCGACGAGCTTCTGGTACAGCGCGTCGCGCTCAGGCCCTTCGGGCAGGGCTTGCAGCTCCTTGCGGAAACCCAGGCGCACCGAGCCTTCGAGCCCCATGGCGCCGAACTCGCCCGTGGGCCAGGCGACCGTGAACGCGGGCGCATGGAAGCCCCCTGCCGCCATGCCCATGGCCCCCAGGCCGTAGCCCTTGCGCAGCACCACGGCGAAGAAGGGCACGCGCAGGGCGGCGGCGGTGACGAACATGCGGCTGACGTGGCGCACCTGTGCGGTCTGCTCCACCTCGGGGCCGACCATGAAGCCCGGCGTGTCCACCAGGCTGACGATGGGCAGGCCGTGCGCGTTGCACAGCTGCATGAAGCGCGCGGCCTTGTCGGCGGCAGCCGCGTCGATGGCGCCGCCCAGGTGCTGCGGGTTGTTGGCGAGCAGGCCCACGGGGCGGCCCTCGATGCGCGCCAGCGCGGTGTGGATGCCCGCGCCGAAGCCGGTGCGCAGCGGCAGCAGGCTGCCTTCGTCCACCAGGCCCGCCATGGCGGCCCGGGTGTCATAGACGCGCAGGCGGTTCTCGGGCACCACGGCGCGCAGCAGGCGCTGGTCGGGCGCGCTCCAGTCTGCCGTGCGGCCCTGGAAGTAGCCCAGGTACTGGCGCGCGGCGCGCACGGCCTGGGCCTCATCATGAACCAGCACGTCGATCACGCCGTTGGCGTGCTGCACGCCGCTGGGGCCGACCTGCTCGGGCTTGAACACGCCCAGCCCGCCGCCTTCGATCATGGCGGGGCCGCCCATGCCGATGTTGCTGGCGCGCGTGGCGATGATCACGTCGCTGCAGCCCAGCAGCGCCGCGTTGCCCGCAAAGCAGCGGCCGTGCACCACGCCGACCACGGGCACCTGGCCCGACAGCGCGGCGTAGGCGGCGAAGGTGGTGATGTGCAGGCCGGCGACCACGGGCATGTCGGTATCGCCGGGCCGCCCGCCGCCGCCTTCGGCGAACAGCACCACGGGCAGCTTCTGCGCCAGGGCGATGCCCAGCATGCGGTCGGTCTTGGCGTGGTTGCGCGCGCCCTGCGTGCCCGCGAGCACGGTGGCGTCGTAGGCCATGACCACCGCGCGCGATGCCTCGGTGCCGAACAGCGCGCCGTTGATGCCGCCGATGCCCGTCACCATGCCGTCGGCGGGCGTGTTGGCGATGAGGTCTTCCACGCTGCGGCGGCGCGTCTGCGCGGCGATGGCAAGCTGGCCGTATTCGATGAAGCTGCCCTCGTCGCACAGGTCGGCGATGTTCTCGCGCGCGGTGCGGCCGCCCTGGGCGTGGCGCTTGGCGACGGCCTCGGAGCGGGCGGCGTCGAGGGTGACGGCGTGCCGGTCCAGCACGCGCTGCAGGTCGGGGCGGATGGCGGCGGGGTCGAGCGCGCTGGCCTGCGCGCCCTGGGCCGTGGCGTCGTCGGGCGCGGCGTCGAGCGCGAGCAGGGCCTGGCCCTGCGCCAGGTACGCGCCCGGCGCGGCCAGCAGCGCGCGCACGCGGCCCGCGTGCGGGGCCAGCAGCACGTGTTCCATCTTCATGGCTTCGAGCACGGCCAGCTCGGCCCCGGCGGCCACCACGTCGCCCTCGGCCACGCTGAGCTGCACCAGCCGCGCGGGCATGGGGGCGGCTATCGCACCTTCCTCCAGGGGTTTATTGTCTTTTTGGCCTCCAGTGCTTATGGGATATGCACTTGTAGCTATTGTTTTAGAAGCATCCAGCAAGGCAGGCAGCACCGATTCAAACCAGCGCGTGTGGACCTGCTGGGTCTCCATCTCGGGCCGCTCAGCCAGCGCGCGCAGCAGCGCGAGGTTGGTCGCCACGCCGTCGATGCGGCATTCGGCCAGCGCGCGCTGCGAGCGGCGCAGCGCGTCGGCAAAGCGCGGGCTGGGGCTGTACACGATGAGCTTGGCCAGCAGCGTGTCGTAGTGCGGCGAGGGCGTGCCACCCGCCACGCCGTGCGTGTCCACGCGCACGCCGGGGCCCGCGGGCAGGTCGAAGCGCGTGAGCGTGCCGCTGCCGGGCACGGCGCCGCCTTGCGCATCCAGCGTCTCGGCGTTGATGCGCCACTGCACGGCATGGCCGCGCGGCGCGGGCGGCGCGGCGGGGTCCAGGCCGATGTCGCGCAGGCTGCGGCCCGCGGCCAGCGCGATCTGCGCCTGCACGATGTCCACGCCCGTCACCTCCTCGGTGATCGTGTGCTCCACCTGCAGGCGCGGGTTGCATTCGATGAAGACGAAGGGCAGCTCGGCGCACGCCAGGTCCACCAAAAACTCGAAGGTGCCCAGGCCCTCGTAGGCCACGGCGCGCGCCATGGCGAGGGCTGCGGCGGTGATGCGTTCGCGCAGCGCTTGCGGCAGGCTGGGGCTGGGCGCGATCTCCACCAGCTTTTGAAAGCGCCGCTGCAGCGTGCATTCGCGCTCGCCCAGGGCGATGGCCTCGCGCCCGTCGCCCAGCACCTGCACCTCGATGTGGCGGGCGTTGGGCATGAGGCGTTCCACGTACACGCCATCGACACCGAACGCGGCCTGGGCCTCGCTGCGGCAGCGCGCGTAGGCGGCGGGCACATCGGCAGCAGACTGCACGGCGCGCATGCCGCGCCCGCCGCCGCCGCCGATGGCCTTGATGACGATGCCCGCGCCGTTCTGCTGCGCGAAAAAAGTTTGCGCTTCTTCGAGCGTCACAGCCGCCTGCGTGCCGGGCATCAGCGGCACGCCCTGCTGCTGCGCCAGCGCGCGCGCCCGGGCCTTGTCGCCGAACAGCGCAAGCTGCTCGGACGTGGGGCCGATGAAGCGCAGGCCCGCATCGGCGCAAGCCTGCGCGAAGTCGGCGCGCTCGCTCAAGAAGCCGTAGCCGGGGTGGACGGCGTCGCAGCCATGCCCGCGGGCGATGGCGATGAGGCGCGCGCCGTCGAGGTAGGCGGCGGGGCCGGTGGCGTTCAGCGCGACGGCGCTGTCGGCTGCCTGCACGTGCGGGCTGGCGGCATCGTCGTCGGCATGCACGGCGAGGCTGGCGATGCCCAGGTCGTGCAGGGCGCGCACGGTGCGCAGGGCGATTTCGCCGCGATTGGCGATCAAAACCTTCTGGAACATATTCACTCGATGTCTCTCAATAAACGGCGCAGCACCTTGCCCGCGCCGGTGGCAGGCAGCGCGTCGATGAAGCGCACCTCGCGCGGCACCTTGTACGCGGCCATGTTCTCGCGGCACCAGGCGACGAGCGCGTCGGCGTCAAGCGCGGCGCCGGGCTTCTGCACGATGAAGGCGCGCACCACCTCGCCCTTTTGCGCATCAGGCACGCCCAGCACGGCGGCCTGGGCGATGGCGGGGTGCTTGATGAGGATGGTCTCCACCTCTTCGGGGAACACGCTGTAGCCCGAGACCTTGATCATCTCCTTGAACCGGCCCAGGAAGGTGAGGTAGCCGTCGGCGTCCAGCCTGCCCATGTCGCCGGTGTGTACCCAGCCGTCCTTGAGCGTCTTGGCCGTGGCCTCGGGCTTGTTCCAGTAGCCACGGAAGTTGCCGGGGCCGTGGATGATGATTTCGCCCTGCGCGCCCACGGGCATGTCCTCGCCCGTGTCGGGGTCGATGATGCGGATGCGGTTGCCCGCCACGGGCTTGCCCTGCGTGCCCCAGCGCACGGCGTCCACGGGCATGGCGGTGTCGCAGGTGTGCGTTTCCGACAGGCCGTAGGCCGCTTCGCTCGCCACGGCGTTGGGCGCAAACTCCTTCCACTGGTTCGCCAGCGCCTCGGTGAACGTGATGCCGAAGCTGGTGACGGCGTTGTGCCGCAGCGCGCTGAAGTCCATGTCGCGCGCGCCTGGCACCTGCATCACGGCCACGTTCATGGGCGCGATGCTGTACCACCAGGTCACGCGGTGGCGCGCCAGCGCCTGGGCCGTGGCCGCCGCGTCGAAGCGGTACATCAGCACGCAGGTGGCGCCCGTGTACACGGGCACGTTCACGCCCATGAGCATGCCCGCGATGTGGTACAGCGGCGCGATGGCGAGCAGCACGTCCTGCGCGCCCAGGCTGCTGCTCTGCGCCGACGCGTCGGTCTTGAACAGCGCGTTGCCGTAACTGAGCATGGCGCCCTTGGGCAGGCCGGTGCTGCCCGAGGTGTAGGTCATCAGCGCCACGTCGTCCAGGCCGATCTCCACGGGGCGCGGTTTCGCGCCCGAGCGCGTGGCGGCCAGGAAGTCCTCGCAGCACGCGGCCAGCGCATCGGGCACGGGCGCGGGCTGGGCGCGCATGGCGGTCAGTTCGGCGGGCACGTCGATGGGGCTGTCGCCGCCCAGCAGGTCGGCGTAGCGCACGGTGAAGACGTGCTCCAGCCTGGTATCGCCCCGCACCTGCGCCACCACGGGCAGCAGCACGTCGGCCGCGACGATGACGCGCGCGCCCAGGTCGCCCAGTTGGTAGCCCAGCTCGTGCGCCTTGTTCAGCGGGCCGCAGGGGCAGACGATGGCGCCGATCTTCTGGATGCCGTAGTGCGCCATCACGTACTGCGGGCAGTTGTTCATGAACAGCGCCACGGGCTCGCCCTTTTGCACGCCCAGCGCCTGCAGCCGCGCGGCGAAGGCGTCGCTGGCGGCGTCCAGCTCGGCCCAGGTGAGGGGCTGGCCGTACCAGACGTAGGCGGCGCGGCCCGGCGTTTCGCGCGCGTGGCGGCGCAGGTGTTCGTGCAAGGGTTGCTGCGGGGGATGGGTTTGCGGCATGGCGTGTCTCCAAGGTGCCTGGAATCGCTGGTCTTCAGGGTTTGCGATAGGCACTGCGGCCCGCCAGCGTCTTGCCAATATATGCCGCCGGGTAGAAAAATGCTACCCATGGGTAGAAACTCACTGTCGCCAACCGGTCGGCAAAAGGCCGCCACGGCGAGGTCGGACGAGAAGCGCGAGCGCATCCTGGCCGCCGCCGAGGCGCTGTTCGACGCGCAGGGCTACGCCAACACCACCATCGAGCAGATGGTGCAGGCGCTGGGCGTGACCAAGCCCTTCGTCTATTACTACTTCCGCAACAAGCAGGAGATCTTCGAGACGCTGTGCTGGACGCCCGCCGTGGCGTGCTTCACCGCCATGGATTTCGCCGAGGACGACGCGCGCCCCGCGCACGAGAAGGTGGCCGACGGCATCGCCCGGCTGGTGCGCGCCACGCTCGCGCACCACCCGGCGGCGTTCTTCCCGTACCGCGAGCCGCAGGTGTTTCGCCCCGAGTACCTGGCCGCGCAGAAGAAGCTGGCGAACCACTTCTACGACCGGCTGTGTACCCTGCTCGATGAAGGCCGGGCGGACGGCATGTTCGAGTTCGGCGACACCAAGATCACCGCGCTGGCCGCCTGCAGCCTGCCGGGCTTTCTCTACAACTGGTACCGCCCCGGCGGCCGCCTGCCGCCCGACGCGGTGGCCCGCGAGCTGACTGCGCTGGCCTGCCGCGTGCTGGGCCTGCGCGCATGCCCCCCATCCACCACCACAACGACCGGAGACACGCCATGAAGACAACGAAGACGCCGCACCCCGCCACGCTCACCGCCCTGGCCCTCGCGCTGGGCGCGGGCGCCGCCCATGCGCAGGAGACCTTCAAGGTCGCCTACATCGACCCGCTGTCGGGCCCCTTCGCCAACGTGGGCGAGCTCATGCTCACGCACATCCAGTACGCCATCGAGGACATCAACGCCAAGGGCGGCGTGCTCAAGGGCACCAAGCTGCAGCTGCTGCAGTTCGACAGCAAGCTGTCGGCGCAGGAGAGCCAGAGCGCGCTGCAGGCGGCCATCGACCAGGGCGCGCGCGCCATCATCACCGGCGGCTCGGGCTCGTCGGTGGTCACGGCGCTGGTGCAGTCGGCGGCGCGCCACAACCAGCGCAACCCGGGCAAGGAAGTGATGGTGCTCAACCACTCGTCCATCGACCCCGAGCTGACGGGCAAGGCGTGCAACTTCTGGCACTTCCAGTTCGACGCGAACACGGCGATGAAGATGAAGGCCATCGCCAACTACATCAAGACGCAGCCCGGCATCAAGAAGGTGTACCTGCTCAACCAGGACTACGCGCACGGCAAGCAGTGGGCGCACTATGGCCGCGAGTTGGTGGGCCTGGCGCGGCCCGACATCCAGTTCGTGGGCGAGGCGCTGCACCCCATCGGCCGCGTGAAGGACTTCGCGCCCTACCTCGCCAAGATCAAGAGCAGCGAGGCCGATTCGGTCATCACCGGCAACTGGGGCCAGGACATGGCGCTGCTGCTCAAGTCCGCGGGCGATGCGGGCTACGACCTGCGCTACTTCAACCACAGCGCGGGCTCGGTGCCCGGCACGGTGCTGGCGGTGTCGCAGGCCAAGCGCGGCCAGCTCACCTGGGTGGCCGAATGGCACCCGGGCCAGGCCGACCGGCCCAAGGTGGACGCGCTCGCCAAAGCCTACAAGGCCAAGACGGGCAAGGACTTCCTGGGCCCGCGCATCGAGTTCACGCCGCGCTTTCTGGCCGCCGCCATCCAGAAGGCCCAGTCCACCGACACGGTAAAGGTGGCCCGCGCGCTGGAAGACCTGACGCTGGACACGGTGGTCGGCCCCGTGCGCATGCGCGGCGAGGACCACCAGTTGCTGCTGCCCCAGGTGGTCAACACCATCGCGCCG
Organism: Acidovorax sp.; assembly: GCF_047607405.1. Classification (GTDB taxonomy): domain Bacteria; phylum Pseudomonadota; class Gammaproteobacteria; order Burkholderiales; family Burkholderiaceae_C; genus Acidovorax. Next base: position 38,644 of record NZ_JASGDA010000005.1, read on the forward strand.
GTGGACGGCAAGGCGGTGAAGACGGGCTGGGAAGGCACGAACTACGGCTTCCGCACCGATGCGTCCTACTCGGGCAACGAACTGGCCCAGGGCACGGAGTGCAAGATGGCGCGCCCCTGAAACCCTCTTATTGCCGCATGCCCGACTTCCGCAGCGACACCGTCACCCAGCCCACGCCCGCCATGCGCGAGGCCATGTTCCAAGCCCCGCTGGGCGACGACGTGTTCGCCGACGACCCCTCGGTGAACGCGCTGCAGGACCACGCGGCGCAACTGCTGGGCTTCGAGGCCGCGCTGTTCGCACCCTCGGGCACGCAGACCAACCTGATCGCGCTGTGGGGCCACTGCCAGCGCGGCGACGAGGCCATCGTGGGCCAGAGCTGGCACACCTACCGCTGGGAGGCGGGCGGCATGGCCGTGCTGGGCTCCATCCAGCCCCAGCCGGTGGAAACGCAGCCCGACGGCACGCTGCGGCTGGCGGACATCGCCGCCGCCATCAAGCCCGACGACCCGCACTTCGCGCGCACCCGCCTCATCGTGCTGGAGAACACCACCGGCGGCCAGGTGCTGCCACCCGCCTACGTGGCCGAGGTGGCGCAACTGGCACAGCGGCGCGGCCTAGCGCTGCACCTGGACGGCGCGCGGCTGTTCAATGCCGCCACCGCCAACGCGGCGCGCCACGGCACCGATGTGTATGACGAGGCGCGGGCGCTGTGCGGCCATTTCGATTCGGTGTCGCTGTGCCTGAGCAAAGGCCTGGGCGCGCCCGTGGGCACGCGGCTGCGCTGGGTGACGCACCTGGACGTGGGTGCGGACGACGTGACGGCGGCACTGGCGTGCGTGCGGGCCTTCCCTGGTGCTCAGGGCAATCACATCTGAGTCTGCAAACTAAGCGCTTGAGTCCTTCCCAGTCGCTGTTCCAATGAATCTGCCGACTCGCCTGCAAAGCATCCCCGATTCCCGTATTGAGCGCACGCACCGCCACGATCTGCAATCGGTCCTGGCAATTGCGCTTGTGGGCGACTTTGCGGGCTCCGTGAAAAGATCATGAACACGCTCTTGCTTGGCGCCTATTGGGGTTCATGGTTTAGATGCGATTGCCCTGAATTCATCCGCCTGGCCCGGGTTCGTTGCACAGGAAGCGCACGAGATCGTCCAACTGCTCGCCGACCACGCGGGTGTGCGTGCCGGGGTAGATGACCAAGCGCTTGTCGCGCGTGCCCAGCGCGTCGAAAAGATCCAGTTGACCCTGGCGGGTGAAGAGCTCGTCGTCCCATTTTTGCTGGAACAGCACAGGGCAGCCCACGCGGCCCGCGTCGCCGAGCAGTCGCTGCGATTGGGGGAAGCACGCGCCCCACATGCCGAGGGCCGCGCGCCGGATGCGGGGCGCCTGCGCCAGCACGGGCAGGCCGTAGGCGGTGCCCATGGAAACGCCGTACCACAGGAGGTGGGCGTCCGGCCATGCCTCGTGGGTCTCGCGGAGCAGGTCGATCCACCGATTGACGTGGCTTTCGATGTGCCCGGGCGCTTGTCGCCACAGGTTCAGGAAGCGTTCGCGTGTGACCAGGTCCGTTTCCCCATCCTGGCCCCGGGCACCGTGGACAGGGCCGTCCAGCGCCAGCACGCGGCAGCCCCGCGCGACGAACACACGTGCAGCGTCCAGCACGTCGGCACCGCTCTTGGAACTGCTGCCGCCGTGCTGCATGCAGACGATGGGCGAGGTCGGATCGGTGCCGTCCCCACCATCGTAGAACGCCGCCGCGTCCAGCAGCGGATCCGCGGCGGGTCGGAACGTCCGCTGCCGCACCCCGGGGGCGGCGAGTGATTCATGCATCCATCGAATCACGGCGCTTCCTGGCGGGCAGGCATCACTCGATGCGGATGTTGTTCGCCTTGACGATGCGGCCCCACTTGTCGTAGTCGCTGCGCGTCACGCGCGCGAACTCGTCAACGGAGTCGCCTACCGGCTGCAGGCCCAGTTCGCCCAGGCGGGTGCTTGCCTCGGGCAGCCTCAGCGCCTTCACGATTTCTTCATTCAAGCGCTTCGTGATGTCCTTGGGCGTGGCAGCGGGCAGATAGAAGCCTTGCCAGCCATCGCCATCGAAGCCTGGCAGCGTTTCCGCGGTGGTGGGCACGTCGGGCAGGCTGGGCAGGCGCGCCTTGCTGGTGACGGCCAGCGCGCGGACCTTGCCCGACTTGACCATAGGGATCGCCGTGGTCACTGGCTCCAGCGTGACGGCAACCTGCCCGGCAATCAGGTCGGTCAGCGGGCTGCCCTTGTAGGGGACGTTGTTCATCCGCACATTGGCCATGTTGCACATCATCTCCATCACGACATGCGCCGCAGTACCAACGCCCAGCGACGCATAGTCCACCGCGCCCGGCTTCCTGCGCGCCTGCTCCAACAGATCGGAGACCGTGCGGAAGGGCTGCTGCGGGCCAGCGATCAGCACGTAGGGCACGCGCACGGCCTGGGTCACCGCAGAGAAGTCCTTGAAGGCGTCGTAAGGGAGCTTCTGATAGACGTGCGGGTTGATGCACATGATGGAGTTGACGGACAGCAGCAGGGTGTAGCCGTCCGCAGGGCTCTTGGCGGCCGAGTCGGCGCCGATGATGCCGGAGGCACCCGCGCGGTTGTCCACTATGACCGGCTGGCCCAGGACACGGGCCAGGGGATCGCTCACCACGCGGGCCACGATGTCGACCGAAGAGCCGGCAGCGAAGGGCACCACGATGCGGATGGGGCGCGACGGCCAGACGGACTGGGCGCGGCCGGGCAGGCTCGCGACCGGCAGGAGCGCGGCTGCGGCCATGCGGGCCACGAGCTGGCGGCGGCTCAGCGGGGTCATGCTGCGATGCGCGGGGTTCATTTCATCATCCCTTCCTTGCGCAGGGCGGTCTTCGCCTCGTCGGAGAAGTCCGCCTCGGGCGCGTCGCCGCCGATGACGAACATGATGAAATGGCTCTTGTCCGGTTCGCTGAAGGTGACGTTCTCGAAGCGGCGGTTCACGCCGGGCGGGAACGAGCAGACGTCCCAGGGGCCGCAATCGAAGTACTCCACCCGGCCGTCCACTTCCCACGAGCAGCGCCAGGTGCCAGTCAGGGGAATGAAGGTCTCGTTGGTGTCGTGGTTGTGCATCAGCGGCCCGTTGCCGGGCTTGGCTTCGCAAAAGCCCAGGTTGAAGCCTTCGCTGATGGGAATAGCGGAATTCGCGGCCGCTTCCGCGCCCACAGGCGACAGGACGTCCGCCCCGCCCTTGCCCTTGGGCGGCTGGAAGCCGATGGCGTTGTAGAGCAGGCGCTCGCAGCCCGGGTAGTGGGCGTCGGGCAGTCCGCCGTCGAAGCCCTTGATGTCCTTGAAGAAAGCGACGCGCTTGCGCATCTGCTCGCGGGTGAGGTGAAGGGTGGGAAGTGGCATGGGGAAGGTCTCCTGGCTGCTGTGTAATGAGGAGCGGGAGCTTAGGAGGCACCCCGGCAGGCCGCAATCGGCGTACCTGATGCATGCCATTGGAGCGTCCGATGGGCTTGGGAATTTCCTCTGACGCAAACGGCCCTTGTTGTGCTATTGAGACGGGTGCGGCACCGATTGCCGCCAGTGAGCCAGACCATGAAGAAAAACGCGATCGATGAACAGATGCTGCGCGCGTTCGACGCCCTGATGCGCGAGCGCCACGTCACCCGCGCGGCCGACCTGCTGGAGCTGAGCCAGCCATCGATGAGCGCACTGCTGGCCAAGCTGCGCGCGGCGTTCGACGACGAGTTGCTCGTGCGCAGCGGAACCACGTGGAGCGCCACCGAGGTCGCGCTGTCGATCTGGCCGCGCGTGCAGGCCGCCATCGAGGCGCTGGACCGCGTCAATGAGCCCACCGACTTCGATCCAAAAACGGCGAGCTTCACGTTCCGGGTGATCGCGATCGACTACATCGACATGATCCTGATCCCGATCATCATGAAGCGGCTGCGCGAACACGCACCCGATATCGCGCTGCACGTGCTGCAGACCAACCCCCATCACTTCGGCGAGATGATGTCGGCCGGGGAGTTGGACCTGACCCTGTCCTACTACCCCGACCCACCGAACTACCTGCTCAGCCGACGGCTGTTTTCCGACCGGTTCCTCGGGCTGGCCGCGCAGACGAATCCGGTGCATGAAAAGCCGCTGGACGCGCGGGAGTTCTGCGCGCTGCCGCACATCACCATCGAGCCGCAGGGCACGCAGATCTACAACGTCCAGATCGACACCGCGCTGGAGCCCTTCAACTGCCGTCGGCGCATCCAGATGGTCAAGCCCACGTTCCTGTCGGTTCCCTTCGTGCTGGAAACGTCCGACCTCGTCACCTGCGTGCCCGCGCGCCTGGCCCGGCGCATGGAGCGCATGGCGGCCGTGAAGGCGTTCGACGTTCCCATCGAGCTGCCGCGCTTCGACGTGTGCATGCTCTGGCACCCCCGCACGCAGAATTCCCCGCCGCACAAGTGGTTCAGGGAACTGATCTTCGATTGCGTGCATCAGCACCTGTGACGATGGAGTTGGTTTTGCCTTGCCGGGGGACTGAATAACTCCTACTTTGATAGCTGCCAGGGATTACTGGAAGGGGGCGGTTTCAAGTCCAAGCGCAACAAATATTCAATGCACAGGGTCTGGCTGCTGGCTCAATCGAGCCAAGTGCTCGGCATAGACCTCAATGGGCTTGCGCCAACCCAGGGTCATCCTGGGGCGGC
>NZ_JASGDA010000006.1:0-21990 GCF_047607405.1 Acidovorax sp.
GCGGCCTTCGGGGTCGCCCCAGGCCGCGTCGAGCCGCAGCGCGCCGCCTCGCAGCGTGGCGTGCGCGGCCAGCGGCATGGAGCAACTGCCGCCCAGGGCGCGGCTCACGGCGCGTTCGGCGGCCACGGCCAGCCAGGTGGGCTGGTGCGTAAGCGGGGCCAGCGCGGCGATCAGGTCGTGCCGGTCGCTGCGCACCTCCAGCCCCAAGGCGCCCTGGCCCGCGGCGGGCAGCATCTGCGCGGGGTCGAACGTGGCGCGGATGCGGTCCGCCAGGCCCAGGCGCTTGAGGCCCGCCGCCGCGAGCACGATGGCGTCGTACTGGCCTTCGTCGAGCTTGCGCAGGCGCGTGTCCAGGTTGCCGCGCAGGGGCTCTATCTTCAGGTCGGGCCGCAGGGCCTGCAGCAGCACCTGGCGGCGCAGGCTGGACGTGCCCACCACCGCGCCCTGCGGCAGCGCATCCAGCGATGGGTAGTGGGGCGAGACGAAGGCGTCGCGCGGGTCTTCGCGCTCCATCACGCAGGCGAGGGTGAAGCCCTCGGGCAGCTCCATGGGCACGTCCTTGAGCGAGTGAACGGCGATGTGGGCGCGGCCTTCTTGCAGCGCCACTTCCAGCTCTTTCACGAACAGGCCCTTGCCGCCGACCTTGGACAGGGAGCGGTCCAGAATCTGGTCGCCCTGGGTGGTCATGCCTAGCAGCTCCACCGCATGGCCGCGTGCCTGCAGCAGGGCCTTGACGTGCTCGGCCTGCCACAGGGCCAGGCGGCTTTCGCGGGTGGCGATCACGATCGAAAGAGGGGGGCTGGAGGGGGCGTTCACGTTCGTAACCTGCTTGTAATCCGCGGGGGGCGGGCGATGCTAGCATGCGCCCGCACTGGAGAACCCGCATGAAACGATCCGACAAGGACCAGCCCCTGATCGACGACATCCGCCTGCTCGGGCGCATCCTCGGCGACGTGATCCGCGAGCAGGAAGGGGTGGCCGCCTACGAGCTGGTCGAGCAGGTGCGCAAGCTCTCCGTGGCCTTCCGCCGCGACGCCGACCAGGAGGCCGACCGCGCGCTCAAGAAGCTGCTCAAGTCCCTGTCGGGCGACCAGACGGTGAGTGTGATCCGCGCCTTCACCTACTTCAGCCACCTGGCCAACCTGGCCGAAGACCGCCACCACATCCGCCGTCGCGCCATCCACGAGCGCGCGGGCGACACGCAGGAGGGCAGCATCGCGGTGGCCCTGTCGCGCCTGCGCTGGGCGGGCATCGCGCCGCGCACCATTGCGCAGACGCTGGCGGGCAGCTACGTGGCGCCGGTGCTCACGGCGCACCCCACCGAGGTGCAGCGCAAGAGCATCCTGGACGCCGAGCGCGACATCGCGCGCCTGCTGGCCGCGCGCGACGACATCCAGGTGCGCGCCCAGATCTACAACGCCGCCCGCGACGCGCTCACCCCGCGCGAGCTGGCCGCCAACGAAGCCCAACTGCGCGCCCGCGTGGCGCAACTGTGGCAAACGCGCCTGCTGCGCTACAGCAAGCTCACCGTGGCCGACGAGATCGAGAACGCGTTGAGCTACTACGAAGCCACCTTCCTGCGCGAGATTCCCAAGATCTACGCCGAGCTGGAGGCCGAGCTGGGCCAGTTCCCCGTTCACAGCTTTCTGCGCATGGGCCAGTGGATCGGCGGCGACCGCGACGGCAACCCCAACGTCACCGCGCAGACCCTGCAATACGCCCTGGCCCGCCAGGCCGAGGTGGCCCTGCGCCACTATCTGACCGAAGTGCATTACCTGGGCGGCGAGCTGTCGCTGTCGGCGCGGCTGGTGCAGGTGTCCGCCGAGATGGAGGCGCTGGCGCAACGCTCGCCCGACACCAACGAACACCGCCAGGACGAGCCCTACCGCCGCGCCCTCACCGGCATCTATGCGCGCCTGGCCGCGTCGCTGAAAGACCTGACCGGCGGCGAGGCCGCGCGCCACGCCGTCGCGCCGCAGAACGCCTATGCCAGCGCCGGGGAGTTTTTGGCCGACCTGCGCGTGATCGAGGCGTCGCTGCAATCGCACCACGGCGAAGCGCTGGCGGCAGAGCGCCTGCACCCGCTGATCCGCGCCGTGCAGGTGTTCGGCTTTCACCTCGCCACCGTGGACCTGCGCCAAAGCTCCGACAAGCACGAAGACGTGGTGGCCGAGCTGCTGGCGACGGCACGCATCGAGCCCGACTACACGCGCCTGCAGGAGGCCGCCAAGCGCGCCCTGCTCATCAAGCTGCTGAACGACGCGCGCCCGCTGCGCGTGGTGGGCGCCGAATACTCGGCCCACACGCAGGGCGAGCTGGCCATCTTCGAGACCGCCCGCGTGCTGCGCGAGCGCTACGGGCACGAGGCCGTCCGCCACTACATCATCAGCCACACCGAGGCGGTGAGCGACCTGCTCGAAGTGCTGCTGCTGCAAAAGGAAGTGGGCCTGATGAACGGCACGCTCGACGAGGATGGCGCCCCCACGCTCGGCACTGGCGTGTCCTCGCTGCCCCCCGAGGGGGATCGGACCGGCTTGGGGCGGCCCGGCGCTCGGCCCGGTGCGCGCAACGACCTCATTGTGGTGCCGCTGTTCGAGACGATTGAAGACCTGCGCAATGCCGCGCCCATCATGCGCGAGTTCTACGCCCTGCCCGGCGTGGCCGCGCTGGTGCAGCGCAGCGGTGGCGAGCAGGACATCATGCTCGGCTACAGCGACAGCAACAAGGACGGCGGCATCTTCACCAGCAACTGGGAGCTGTACCGCGCCGAGATCGCGCTGGTGGATTTGTTCGATGAATTGCAGAAGTCCCATGGCATTCAACTGCGCATGTTCCACGGCCGAGGCGGCACCGTGGGGCGCGGCGGCGGCCCCAGCTACCAGGCCATCCTGGCGCAGCCCCCCGGCACCGTGCGCGGGCAAATCCGCCTGACGGAGCAGGGCGAAGTCATCGCGTCGAAATACGCCAACCCCGAGATCGGCCGCCGCAACCTCGAAACCCTGGTCGCCGCCACGCTCGAAGCCACGCTGCTGCAGCCCACCAAGCCCGCGACCAAAGCCTTCCTGGACGCCGCCGCGCAGCTATCGCAGGCCAGCATGGGCGCGTACCGCGCGCTGGTCTATGAAACGCCGGGCTTCACCGAATACTTCTTCAACTCCACCCCCATCCGCGAGATCGCCGAGCTGAACATCGGCTCGCGCCCCGCCAGCCGCAAGGCCAGCCAGAAGATCGAGGACCTGCGCGCCATCCCCTGGGGCTTCAGCTGGGGCCAGTGCCGCCTGACGCTGCCGGGCTGGTTCGGCTTTGGCACGGCGGTGGACGCATTCGTCAACGCCGAAGGCAAGGACGCCAAGGCGCAGCTCGCGCTGCTGCAACGCATGTACCGCCAATGGCCGTTCTTCCGCACCCTGCTGTCCAACATGGACATGGTGCTCGCCAAAAGCGACCTGGCCCTGGCCTCGCGCTACAGCGAACTGGTGACCGACGCCCGCCTGCGCAAGAAGGTCTTCACCGCCATCGAGGCCGAGTGGCAGCGCACGGCGGAGGCCCTGACGCGCATCACCGGCGACAGGCAGCGCCTGGCCCACAACGCGGCGCTGGCGCGCTCCATCAAGCACCGGTTTCCGTACATCGACCCGCTGCACCACTTGCAGGTGGAGCTGGTGCGCCGCTGGCGCGCGGGCCAAGGGGATGAACGGGTGCAGACGGGGATTCACATCTCCATCAACGGAATTGCGGCGGGGCTGAGGAATACGGGGTAAAGAACATCAGAAGGGCTGTGTGCCCTGACGGGTGCTGGTGCCGCACCTCAGGGTCATAATGCCCTCCACAAAGAGAAGGAGGGATCATGAAATCGCACGCCCCCAACAAGCGCTGCACGTTCAAGGGGCTCGTAGCGGCCTTGGCGCTCGTCCCTGTCATGGCTTTGGCAGCAGGCCCATGGCGCATCCTGAATGCAGATTGGAGTTCGTACCTTCCCAAGGGCTTTTACGCAGACGCCGGAGGGTGCTTCGATGCAGCGGTGAATGCCTGGCACGCGTACTGGCCAGGACACCAGGACGCGGTGTTCACCTTGGTGGAGGCCACGCCCACATCGTATGCCTGGAGCATTTCCAACAATGCCAGTGGAGGGCTGCATTGCGTCCGCTCAGAAAACGACGCTGGGAACAACGACGAAGCGCTTCGTCAGAGCATTTTGAATACATGTGTGAGTTTGTCTGGGGCGAAGAAGGCGCGTTGCGTTGCTGCTGCCAACGAAAGCTATCGCCAATGCATGAGCGAAAGATAAGGGGGAGCGCATGACACAAAGGTTCATTGCAGAGCGCAAGGTGATTTGCGAAGATGTAGCAACAGGACTCCGAAGGAATGTGACGATTCGAATCGGTGTGCCGTACTGGCCGCCAGGAGATCCATTTGCTTCATGCCCAGTCGAGTACTTGGGCTTGTTTGATGAGTTTGCTGATGCCAAGGGCGTTGACACGCTTCAGGCATTGCAGCAGGCCGCAGATGTTGATGACATGCTTCGGCGTCTTGGTCACAAATACCGATTCTTCTGGGAATCGGGCGATCCATACTTTGACGAATAGTTGCTTCAATAGAAAAAGCCACCTGCATCCCACCAGCGGTAAAGCTGCGGGATTCAGGTGGCTTGTTCTTTTAGCCGCTGGGTGTTTAGGCGCTACGCCTTCTTGTCCTTCGCCTTGGCGCTGCTGCTCTTGCCGCCCTTCTTGTCCTTGTCCTTGTCCTCGGGCGTGATGAACCCAATAGGCCGCTTGGGCGGCTCAGGCGGCGTCATCAACTCGCGCAGCGCATCAAACACCTGCTTGAGCTGTGTGCGGGTATTGCGGCTGAAGGTGTCGTGCTGCATCGCCAGCAATTCCGTCCTGTCCTGCAACCACGAGAGCTGTCGGGCCAGTTCCTGGTGCGTGGCAGCCATGGGGCGCACCCGCCTGCGTCCGCACTCATAGCGGCGCAGATCAATGGGTGTGTGCGTCTTTTCAACGTACAGGAGTAAACTGGAACGATGGAACTGGAGATCTACACCGCTTTTCGCAAGGCAGGCATTGAAGATGCCGATGCTCGCGCTGTCGTTGAGTCGATCAATAAAGAGATCGACCGTCGTTACTCGTTGCACTCGCAGCAGCTTTCTACAAAGGGCGATTTGCAGGAGCTTCGCGGCCACGTAGAGGCGAAGATTGCCCAGGCTCAAGCGGAAATCATCAAGTGGTGTATGGGGTCGATTTTTGCCGCCGTGGGCCTGTTCCTTGCGCTCGCCAAGGTGCTGTAGCCGCCACCGCCCAAACGGTGAACCGCCCTCGGGCGGTTTTTTCTGGCCTGGCGTTGGCCACGCTCAGCCTGTGGCGCCAGGAAAACTCCCTCAATCCCCCAGCAGCTCCCCGACAGCCTTCAAGTCTTCGACCCGGTCGCACACCGCCTTCACCGCCATCATCACCGGTATCCCCAGCAGCAGCCCCCACAGCCCCCACAGCCACCCCCAGGCCAGCACGCTCACGAACACGGCCACGGGGCTCATGCTGCTGGTGCGGCTGGTGAGCCAGGGCGTGAGCAGGTTGCCGACCAGGGTGTGGATGAACAGCGACGCGCCGCCGATGGCCAGGGCCATGTCCAGCGTGCCGAACTGCAGGAACGCCACCAGCGCCGACGCGCCCGTGACCAGCGCCGAGCCGACGTAGGGCGCCAGGTTGAGCACGCCCGCCGCCACGCCCCACACCGCGGCGTTCTGCAGGCCCAGCGCCCAGTAGGCCAGGCCCGTGGCCAAGCCCACCAAGATGCTGGTGAAGACCTGCACCAGCAGGTAGCGCTGGATCTGGCGCGTGATGTCTTCCAGCACGTGGATGGTGACCTTGCGCCGCTCCAGGCTGGTGCCCGCGATGCGCAGCAGCTTGGCGCGAAACAGGTTGCCCGAGGCGAGCGAGAAGTACGTGAGGAAGATCACCACGGCGAGCTGGCCCAGCGCGGACATCAGGCCCATGGTGCCGCTCCAGAGGTAGTCGCGGATGTTGAACGGAGGCCGCTCCACGATGACACGCTGCACGCCCCGGCGGGGCGCTGCGGCGGCGCTGTTCTCGCTGGCGGCCTGCTCGATCTGCGTGGCGGCCTTCTGCACCGTGTCCAGCGGGCTGACGCCGCCGCTGGCGCGGGCGCGCAGGTTGTCGCGCACCTTCTGGGCGGCCATGGGCAGCGAGTCCACCAGTTGCCCGGCCCCGTCGCTGAGCGACCAGGCGGCGCTGGCCAGGGCCGACACGATGGCGACCAGCAGCACCCCCGCGCCCAGCCAGCGCGGCACGCGCCAGCGCCGCAGCGCTTCCACGGCGGGCCGCAGCGCCGTGGTGAGCAGCAGGCTGAGCATGATCGGTATGAACACCGCGCTGGCCCAGTGCAGCAGCGCCACGCTGGCGAACAGGGCCAGCAGCGCGAGCGACAGGTTGCGCACGTCCACGGGCATGTGCAGCATCAGCGGGCCGTTGAAGGGCGGTGCAGGCTGGGGCGCGGGCTCGGCGGATGGCGCCTCGGGCGGCGGCGGGGCATCGGCGCTGGCAGGGCAATCCGCGGTGCCGGGCGGGGCGGGCGGTACTGAGGCGGGGGCGGGCTCGGTCATGCGCGGATTGTGGGGTGGACGCTGCCGCACCGTTGTAGGCGGCCATGCCATCGCATGGCGCTGCCGCTGCGGCCATTTACTACTGATTTGATAGCTGCTTGCCCTTTACCATCAAGCACTAGAGGCCAATTTGGCTCATATTTTCAGTGCAGCATCAGCGCCCCGGCGCTCTTGCTCTTGCCTGCGCGCGCAGGCGGGTTGCACAGGCCGCAGGTGTAGTGGCGGTTCTCGTACAGCTCGGTCACGAACTGGCCCCGGCACTGCGCGCACTGCGTGCGGGTCAGCATGCCCGCATCGACAAACTTCACCAGCCGCCAGGCGCGGGTGAAGGACAGCAGGGGCTCGATCTCGGCCGTGGCGACCTGCTCGTTGTACAGGCGGTAGGCTTTGGTCAGCAACTCCACCGCGTCCATGTCCGCGCCCTTGGACAGGTACTCGTAGATGTTCAGGAACAGCGAGCTGTGGATGTTCTCCTGCCAGGTCAGGAACCAGTCGGTGGAGAACGGCAGCTGCCCCTTGGACGGCGACTTGCCCGCGATCTCCTTGTACAGCCGGATCAGGCGCTCGTAAGACAGCGTGGTCTCCGATTCCAGCACCTGCATGCGGGCGCCCATCTGGATCAGCATGGCGGCGCGCTCGATCTGCCTGGACTCGTTCAGGACGCTCTTGGTGGCGGCAGGGGCTTTGGCGGTGGTGGACATGGCGGGCTTTCGGCAAAAGGGAGAAGAAGGTTCAGAGCACTTCCGACACGCGGCTGGCCATCAGGATGTTGGCGTGCAGGGTGTTGGTGGCTTCGTTGCCTACTTTCTTGGCCGAATGGTTGGTCAGCAGGCTCCACACCAGGTTGTCGTCCACGCGGAAGCTGCACAGCAGCGTGTTGCGCGACGCGATCTTCATTACCTGAGCGGGCGACAGGGCCGCCAGGATGTCGGCGGCTTCCTCGTTGAGCCCCAGGCGGAACACGGCTTCGGCCTTGTCCTGGCGAATCAGGGTCTGGGCCAGCATCAGGTAAGTGAGGTTGGCTTCGCGGATTTCGGCGAGAATTTGTTCGTTGGTCATGGCGGCTTCCTTTATTCCATTTCCGGTCGCGCTGCTGGTTCGCGATCCGTTGAAATGGATTGTGAAAGTGCCCCAAACGGAACTTAAGTCGGGTTTTGGCGGTGCCGCGCGTCGGGTTGTGCGGCGGGCCGTGTAAGAATTTTCCTTACACGCGGATCAGGCGGCGTCCGGCGTTTGCAAGGAGAACGGCTGCTGCAGCGCCAGGCCACCGGCGCGGATTCTTGCAATCGTTTTGATAGCGCCCACAACCCCCTCTTTTTTGCGCTTTTGCAACCATTCGTGGTGTGGTTTGCAATCTTTCTCCTTTTTTATCCCCTCTCTACCGGGCGCGACGGGTCGGAACACCATTCGCTCCAGCTTCCGGCGAACAGCGCCGTGGGGCCCAGGCCCGCGACTTCCATCGCCAGCAGGTTGGGCAGCGCCGTCACGCCGCTGCCGCACTGGTGGACCACCGTGGCCGCGCTGCGACCCGCCAGCAGGGCGTTGAACTCGGCGCGCAGCACGGCGGCGGGCTTGAAGCGGCCGTCCGCCCCCATGTTCTCGGTGAACGGGCGGTTGAGCGCGCCCGGTATGTGGCCTGCCACCGGGTCCAGCGGCTCGACCTCGCCCCGGTAGCGCGCCGGGGCGCGGGCGTCGATCACGGTCTGGCCGGGGCTGCCCAGGGCGGCCAGCACTTCGCCTGCCGTGACCAGGCGGCGCAGCGGCGTACCCAGCTCGAAGTTGGACTGGAAGTGCCCCGGCTCCTCGCCGCTGGCCACCGCGCCGCCTGCGGCCTGCCAGGCTTGCAGCCCGCCGTCGAGCACGGCCACGGCGTCGTGCCCGGCCCACTTGAGCATCCACCACAGGCGCCCGCATTGGCTGGAGCCCTGGCGGTCATAGACCACGGCCTGCATGTTGTTGGCAAAGCCCACGCTGCACAGCCACATGGCGAAGCGCTCGCGGCTGGGCAGCGGGTGGCGACCGCCGGACGCGGGCACGTCCGCTTCCTGCGCGGTCAGCACGGTGCCGTCCGCGCCGGGGGCGCCGTGTTTGGCGCTGAGGTGGTCGTTCAGGCTGGCATGGACCGCGCCCGGGATGTGGGCCTCCAGGTACTGCTGCCTGCCCGCAGTGGGCTGCGCCAGCTCGAAGCTGCAGTCGAACACCATCAGCGGCGCGCCGCTGGCGGCCAGGGCCTGCAGTTCGGTGGGGGAGATGAGGGTGGTGTAGGCGGTCATCGGTCAATGCTCCTCGGCAGGGGCGCCCGGTGCGGCGCGCGCTCGCAGGATGGTAGCCGCGATGCCGCTGCCCACGATGAGCGCCATGCCGGTCCAGCCGATGGGCGGGATCCGGTCGCCGAACAGCAGCACGCTGTACAGCGCCGCGAACACGATGCCCGAGTACTGCAGGTTGGCGACCACCAGCGTGCCGCGCTGCGTCCTGGCGCTGGCGTAGGCGCGGGTCATGCACAACTGGCCGCCAGCGGCCAGGATGCCGATGGGCAGCAGCCACAGGGCGGGCCAGCCCGGCCAGTCCGACACGCCCGTGAACAGCAGGGCCGCGCCGCCCGCCACCGCCGAGCCCAGCGCGAAATAGAACACCGTGCGCGACTCCGGCTCGCCCAGGCGCGACAGCGCCACCACCTGCATGTAGGCGAACGCGGCCGACAGGCCCGACAGCAGGCCGACCAGGCCCGCGAACGCCTGGTTCTGCTCCAGGCTGGGCCGCAGCATCATCACCACGCCTGCGAAGCCGGTCAGCACCGTCACCACCAGCGTGCCCTGCAGGGCAGGGCGCGGCGTGGCGGACGAGGGGCGCCACGCCAGCAGCGTGCCGCCGACCAGGAAGGCGGCGATCCACACGCTGCTCATGTAGTTGAGCGTCATGGCCGTCGCCAGCGGCAGGTGGGCGATGGCGTAGAACCACGCCCCCAGCGAGGCCACGCCCACCAGGCTGCGCCAGGCGTGCATGCCTGGGTAGCGCGTGGTGAGCGTCACCTGCTGCGATCGCGCCAGCAGCGCCAGGATGGCCATGCCGATGAGACCCCGGTAGCACACCAGCTCGGCGGCGTTGAAGTGGGCGGATGCGAGCTTGACGCACACGCCCATGCTGGCGAACAGGAACGCGGCCAACACCATCCAGAGGGCTTGCATGGGAAATCCTGAATATGAATGAAAATAGCTGCCAGCGCTTGTGTATCAAGCGCTGGCAGCTATTTTAATGGTAGCAAATCAGCCGCCGATCAGAGGGCGGTCCCCATCTGCTTGCGGTACCACTCGTGAAAGTGCTGCATGCCGTCTTCCATCGGGCTTTGGTACGGGCCGACCTCGTTGTCGCCGCGCATGTACAGCGCCTTGCGGCCCGCGTCCATGCGCTCGCCGATCTCGTCGTCCTCGATGCAGGTCTCCATGTAGGCGGCCTTCTGCGCATCGACGAACTCGCGCTCGAAGGCGGCGATCTCCTCGGGGTAGAAGAACTCCACCATGTTCAGCGTCTTGGTCGGGCTGACGGGGTGCAGCGTGGAGACGGTGAGCACGTGCGGATACCACTCCACCATGATGTGCGGGTAGTAGGTGAGCCAGATCGCGCCGCGCTCGGGCATCTTGCCCTCGCGGTAGTTCAGCAGCACCTCGTGCCACTTCCTGTACACGTCGGAGCCCGGCGCGCCGAAGGTGCTGGCCACGCCCACGGTCTGCACGGAGTATTCCTTCTGGAACTCCCAGCGCAGGTCGTCGCAGGTGACGAAGTTGCCCAGGCCCGGGTGGAAGGGGCCGACGTGGTAGTCCTCCAGATAGACCTCGATGAAGGTCTTCCAGTTGTAGTTGCACTCGTGCAGCTCCACGTGGTCGAGCACGTAGCCGTCGAACGACAGCTCGCTGCGCAGGCCCATGCCCGCGAGGTCGGCCTCGATGTCGCGACCGTTGTCTTCAAACAGCAGGCCGTTCCACTCGCGCAGCTTGTAGTTGTTCAGGTTCAGGCAGGGGTCGTGCGTGAAGTGGGGCGCGCCCAGCAGCTCGCCCTGCGGGTTGTACGTCCAGCGGTGCAGCGGGCAGACGATGTTGCCGCCCGCGTGGCCCTTGCCCTGGCCCTGCAGCGAACCCCGGCCCTTGAGCATCACCGCCTGCCGGTGGCGGCAGACGTTGGAGATGAGTTCGATGCCGCCCTGCGCGTTGCGCACCAGGGCGCGGCCTTCGCCCTCCTGGGGCAGGGCGTAGTAGTCGCCCGGGTTCGGCACGGCCAGTTGGTGCCCCACGTAGCGGGGCCCGCGCTGGAAGATCGTCTCCAACTCGCGCTGGAACAGCGCCTCGTCAAAGTAGCTCGAAACTGGTAGTTGGCTTGCAGCCTGCTGCAGTTGAAGACTTAAATCAGACATGGGTGACCTGACCTAAAGACTCCCCACAGGGAGGGACGCCGGGGTACGGCTGGAAAGACGAAACCGGCCGAGCAAACTACCCACAGCCGGTTTCACGAAAGGAATGGGATTATAGGCGGTGTGGTTATTCCCGCACCCCAGCTACGTGTATTGAAACCCGCGCGCAGGCGGGCTCGCGCGGTGTGCGCCGTAAAATCACCGGTTTTTCACCCGCGCTCCGCCCATGCCCAAAAAACCCCCGGCTCCGTCCGACGCGCCCGCCAGCTACGAGGCGGCGCTGGAAGAACTGGAGCAGCTCGTGGCCCGCATCGAATCGGGCCAGCTGCCGCTGGACCAGATGCTCGCGGGCTACCAGCGTGGCGCGGCGCTGCTGGCCTTCTGCCGCGAGCGGCTCGACGCCGTGCAGGACCAGATCAAGGTGCTGGACGAAGGCCAGCTCCAGCCCTGGACGCAGGAATGACCCAGCCCTTTGACTTGAGCGCCTGGAGCCAGGGCCACCTCGACCGCGTGGAGCAGGCCCTGTCCCGCTGGGTGGGGCACGGCGCCCCTGCCGGGCTGGGCGATGCCATGCGCTACGCGGTGCTCGACGGCGGCAAGCGCCTGCGGCCTCTCTTGGTGCTGGCCGCGCACGAGGCCGCGGGCGCATCGCAGCCCCAGGCAGCCTTGCGGGCAGCGTGCGCGGTGGAACTGATCCACGCCTATTCCCTGGTCCACGACGACATGCCCTGCATGGACAACGACGTGCTGCGCCGGGGCAAGCCCACGGTACACGTGCAGTTCGGCGAGGCGCAAGCCTTGCTGGCGGGCGATGCGCTGCAAGCCTTTGCGTTCGAGCTGCTCACGCCCGACGGCGGCGAAGTCCCGCCGGACATCCAGGCCACGCTGTGCCGCCTGCTGGCGCGCGCCGCAGGCTCGCAAGGCATGGCGGGCGGCCAGGCCATCGACCTTGCCAGCGTGGGCGTGGCGCTGACCGAGGACGAGCTGCGCCACATGCACCGCCTGAAAACCGGCGCGCTGCTGCAAGGCAGCGTACACATGGGGGCGGCCTGCGGCAGCCTTGCGTACAGTGCCTGGCAGGCGCTGTCGGACTACGGCGCGGCCCTGGGCCTGGCCTTCCAGGTGGTGGACGACGTGCTGGACGTGGTGGCCGACTCCGCCACGCTCGGCAAAACCGCAGGCAAGGACGCGGCGGCGGACAAGCCCACCTATGTATCGCTGCTGGGCCTGGACCGCGCGCAAGCCTACGCCCGCGAACTGCTGGCCCAGGCCCACGCCGCCCTGGCGGCGAGCGGCCTGCAGGACACCCAAGCCCTCGCGGCGCTGGCGGACATGGTGGTGCGCCGCTCCCATTGATTTATTGGTCAAATTGGCCTCCAGCGCTTACTGGATAAGCGCAGGTAGCTACCAAAAGAATAGCAAATGCCCACGACATCCTCCTACCCCCTGCTGCAGACCATCAACGACCCTGCCGACCTGCGCCAGCTCTCGCGCGCAGACCTGAAGGCCCTGGCCGACGAGCTGCGCAGCTTCGTGCTGGAGAGCGTGTCGCAGACCGGCGGCCACCTCAGCTCCAACCTGGGCACGGTGGAGCTGACCGTGGCGCTGCACCACGTCTTCCACACGCCCCACGACCGCCTGGTGTGGGACGTGGGCCACCAGACCTACCCGCACAAGATCCTGACCGGGCGGCGCGAGCGCATGCACACGCTGCGCCAGCTGGGCGGCATCTCGGGCTTTCCGCAACGCGCCGAGAGCCCCTACGACACCTTCGGCACCGCGCACTCCAGCACCAGCATCTCCGCTGCCTTGGGCATGGCGCTGGCCGCCAAGCGCAAGGGCGAGCACCGCCACGCGGTCGCCATCATCGGCGACGGCGCCATGACGGCGGGCATGGCCTTCGAGGCGCTGAACAACGCGGGCGTGGCCGACGCCAACCTGCTCGTCATCCTGAACGACAACGACATGAGCATCAGCCCGCCCGTGGGCGCGCTCAACCGCTACCTGGCGCAGTTGATGAGCGGCCAGTTCTACGCGGCCGCCAAGAACGTGGGCAAGACCGTGCTCAAGCCCGTGCCGCCGCTGTTCGAGCTGGCCAAACGCTTCGAGCAGCAGGCCAAGGGCATGGTCGTGCCCGCCACGCTGTTCGAGAAGTTCGGCTTCAACTACATCGGCCCCATCGACGGGCACGACCTGGACTCGCTCATCCCCACGCTGGAGAACATCAAGGGCCTGAGCGGCCCGCAGTTCCTGCACGTCGTCACCAAGAAGGGCCAGGGCTACAAGCTGGCCGAGGCCGACCCCGTGGCCTACCACGGCCCCGGCAAGTTCGACCCCAGCGTGGGCCTGGTCAAGCCCGCCACGCCGCCGAAGCAGACTTTCACCCAGGTCTTCGGCCAGTGGCTGTGCGACATGGCGGCGCACGACAGCCGCCTGGTCGGCATCACGCCCGCCATGCGCGAGGGCTCGGGCATGGTCGAGTTCCACAAGCGCTTCCCGGACCGCTACTACGACGTGGGCATTGCCGAGCAGCACGCCGTGACGTTCGCGGCGGGCATGGCCTGCGAGGGCGTCAAGCCCGTGGTCGCCATCTATTCCACCTTCCTGCAGCGCGCCTACGACCAGATGATCCATGACGTGGCGTTGCAGAACCTGCCCGTGGTCTTCGCGCTCGACCGCGCGGGCCTTGTGGGTGCGGACGGCGCAACGCACGCGGGCGCGTACGACATTCCCTTCGTGCGCTGCATACCGAACATGAGCATGGCCTGCCCCGCCGACGAACGCGAATGCCGCCAGTTGCTCACCACCGCCTACGAGCAGAACCACCCCGTGGCCGTGCGCTACCCGCGCGGCAGCGGCGCGGGCGTGGCCCCGCTGGCCGACCTGACGGGCCTGCCCTTCGGCAAGGGCGAAATCCGCCGCCAGGGCACGCGCATCGCCATCCTGGCCTTCGGCACGCTGCTGTACCCGGCGCTGGCCGCAGGCGAGGCGCTGAACGCCACCGTCGCCAACATGCGCTGGGCCAAGCCCATCGACACCGAGCTGCTGCTGCAACTGGCCGCCACGCACGACGCCATCGTCACCGTGGAAGAAGGCGCCGTCATGGGCGGCGCAGGCAGCGCCGTGTGCGAGGCGCTGAACGCGGCCGGCATTACCCAACCCGTGCTGCAACTCGGCCTGCCCGATGTGTTCATCGAACACGGCGACCCTGCCAGGCTGCTGGCCATGCAGGGGTTGGACGCTGCGGGCATCGAGCGCGCCATCCGAGCGCGGTTTCCCGGGTGAGGGGCGTGCTTGACAGGCATGTGCGAGAGCAGGAGCATCACGCCATGAACGCCATTCCGAAACCGCGCCAGCTTCAGCCGCAGATCAGCGCGCAAGAGCGCGCACGCCGCCAGGCGAGCATCGACAACGCTCGCGGCAGCGTGCGCTTCGAGGGCTTCGTCCTGCCGTCCGAGGTCGAGCAGATCAATCGCCGGTTCATCGAGGGCGAACTGACTGGCGATCAGCACATGGAAGCCATCAAGGCCGCCGTGCTGCATGGATGAACGTCAGCAGGTAGAGCGCAAAGAGGGCGCGCTTACCTTCGGGCGAATCTCGGAGCTTGACCGCAAGCCGGTAGAAGGCAAGTTCGATGCGGCGCACTTGAAAGAAGTCCATCGTCGCATCTTCCAAGACCTGCCACACCATGCACCGGGCGAGTACCGCCCGCATGCACCGGCTCACATCAAGGCGCGTGCGCTGGAAGGCTCGGGCCACCGCTACCACGTTCACTATGCGCCGCGCAGCCAGGTCGATGCGGGCGTGGAGAAAGTGCTGTCCGAGTTCGGTGGCCCCAACAGCCTGCGCGGCCTGAACGCCGAGCAGTTTTCTGCCCGCATGGCCGGGTTGTACGGCGACCTGGATTACCTTCACCCATTCCAGGAAGGCAACAGCCGCACGCTGCGCGCCTTCACGACGCAGCTCGCGCGCGAGGCTGGCCGCGAACTCCACTGGAACACCGCCAGCGCGGACGCGGCCAGCCGCGACCGGCTCTATATCGCCCGCGACAGGGAGGTGATGCAGCGCGCGTTCCCAGGCCTCGACAGGGATCGCGCCATGAGGACCGAGAGCCGAGCCGAGTACGAAGCCTACGTGCGATTCCTGGTGCCGTTTGCCAAGGCCGATACCTTGCAACAGCTCATTGAGCAGGCATTGGGTCTGGCGTAGAAGGCGCTGGCCGCACCCGTCGGGTGCCTGGTGCAATTTCCGGGGTTAACCCGCAAAAAACGGGGGGGCGATGTTCCTAAAATACGAGCGGATCATTTCGTCAACACCATCACGGAGACCTTTCATGGATCGTCGTTCCCTTATCAAAAATGCCGGCATCGCCGGTGTGCTGGCAGCAGGCATTGCGCCGGCAGTGCATGCGCAAGCCGCCATCCGCTGGCGCCTGGCTTCCAGCTTCCCCAAGTCCCTGGACACGATCTACGGCACTGCCGAAGTGTTCTCCAAGGCCGTGAGCGACGCCACGGGCGGCAAGTTCCAGATTTCCGTGCATGCGGGCGGTGAAATCATGCCCGCCTTCGGCGTGGTGGATGGCGTGCAGGGCGGCTCGGTCGAAATGGCGCACACGGCGCCCTACTACTTCTACGGCAAGGACCCGACCTTCTGCCTGGGCTGCGCCGTGCCCTTCGGCCTGAACTCGCGCCAGATGAGCGCCTGGATGTACGAAGGCAACGGCCTGAAGCTGATGCGCGAGTTCTACGCGGGCTACAACATCATCAACTTCCCTGGCGGCAACACGGGTGCGCAGATGGGCGGCTGGTTCCGCAAGGAGATCAAGACCGTGGGCGACCTCAAGGGCCTGAAGTTCCGCACCAACCCCTTCGCGGGCAAGGTGCTGGAGCCCTTCGGCGTGATTCCCCAGTCCATCCCCGGCGCCGACCTGTACCCGGCGCTGGAAAAGGGCACCATCGACGCGCTGGAATGGGTCGGCCCCTATGACGACATGAAGCTCGGCTTCAACAAGGTCGCGCCCTTCTACTACTACCCCGGCTGGTGGGAAGGCGGCCCGCAGCTCGACTTCTACATCAACACCAAGGCGTGGGACGCGCTGCCCGCCGAGTACAAGGCCATCGTGCAGTCTGCCGCTTCGCACGCGCACATCACCATGCAGGCCAAGTACGACGCCAAGAACCCTGCCGCGCTCAAGCAGATGGTGGGCACGGGCACCAAGCTGCGCCCGTTCAGCAACGAAATCCTGAATGCGGCGTTCAAGTCTGCCCAGCAGATCTACGCCGACCTGAACAACAGCAACCCGGCGTGGAAGAAAATCTACCCCGACTACAGCAAGTTCCTGGCCGAGCAGAACTCCTGGTTCCGCTTCAGCGAGGGCCTGTTCGACCGCTTCATGCAGCAGCAGAAGCTGTAAGCCGCAGGCGCATCCAGTGCAAAAAACCGCCGGCCAGTCCGGCGGTTTTTTTTTTATGGTTGTCGGGGCCCTTGTGCGCGCACCACCGCCTCGCCGAACGCGGCGAGCAGGGCCGGGTCGGCCGCGTGGACCCAGGTGATGCTGCCGTTGCGCCGCCGCACCAGCATGCGCGGCGAGACGATGGCCCGCAGCCACGGCCAATGGACGATCTTGAAGGTCGCCACCTCGTGTGCCTTCACGTGCTTGTCCCAGAGCCAGGTCTGCACCAGTTCATCGCCCGCGAACCGGGTGCGGCTGAACACCATCCACCACCCCACCCAGGCAATGAGCACGCCCGCCAGGGCGAAGGTGGACAGGCTGGCAAAGCTCCACTCAACGCCCCGCAGCGCAGGCAGCGACCACAGCGCGAAGGCCGCGAGCGCCGCCACGATCAGCACCGCCAGCGCGCGCACCAGGGGCGGGAAGGCGGCGCTCTCGGACGGCGTCATTGCGTGCTGGCGGAAGCCCCGGCCTCGGGCGCAGGGGCCTCGTTGGACGATGGCTCGGGGGCGTTGCCGAAGGGGTTGTCCAGGTCGATGTCGCCCTCGTTCTGCATCGTCTCGGCGGGCATTTCCAGCTGCACCTTGTCCAGATCGACCTGCACTTCCTTGTCGAGGAACACGGTCACCGTCTGCGGGAAGAAGATCACGATGGCGACCAGGATCAGCTGCATCACCACCCAGGGGATCGAGCCCATGTAGATGTCGCTGGACTTGACGGGCCGGTCGATGCGCTTTTCCTTGAACAGCGTGTCGGAGATGCCGCGCAGGTAGAACAGCGCGAAGCCGAAGGGCGGGTGCATGAAGCTGGTCTGCATGTTCACGCACAGCAGCACGCCGAACCACACCAGGTCGATGCCCAGCTTGTGCGCCACGGGGCCGAGCAGGGGCAGGATGATGAAGGCGATCTCGAAGAAGTCCAGGAAGAACGCCAGGAAGAAGATGAAGATGTTCACCACGATCAGGAAGCCGATCTGGCCGCCCGGCAGGTCGCTGAGCATGTGCTCGATCCAGACCGCTCCATCGACCCCCTGGAACACCAGCGAGAACACGCGCGAGCCGATCAGGATGAACACCACCATGGCCGTCAGGCGCATGGTGCCGTCCATGGCTTCCTTGATGAGCTGCCACGTCAGGCGCTTGTGGATGGCCGCCAGCACCAGCGAGCCCACGGCGCCCATGGCGCCCGCTTCGGTCGGCGTGGCGATGGCGTGGTCCATGAAGGGCAGGCCGCCCATGGAGCCCAGCACGGCAAAGATCAGGATGGCCGACGGGATGATGCCGCGCAGGCACTTGCCCCAGAGCTGCCAGCCGTGCAGCGTGCGCGCGCTCTTGGGCAGCCCGGGCACGTAGCTGGGCCGGATGCGGCCCAGGAAGAAGGTGTAGATGGCGAAGATCAGCACCTGCAAAATGGCCGGGCCCCAGGCGCCCTTGTACATGTCGCCCACCGAGCGGCCGAGCTGGTCGGCCATCACGATCAGCACCAGCGACGGCGGCACGAGCTGTGTGATGGTGCCCGAGGCTGCGAGCACGCCCGTGGAATAGCGCATGTTGTAGCCGTAGCGCATCATCACCGGCAGCGAGATCATGGCCATGGCGATCACCTGGCCCGCCACGGTGCCCGTGATGGCACCCAGGATGAAGCCCACGATGATGACCGAGTAGCCCAGGCCGCCGCGGATCGGGCCGAACAATTGGCCCATGGAGTCGAGCATGTCCTCGGCCAGGCCGCATTTCTCCAGCACCGCGCCCATCAGCGTGAAGAAGGGGATGGCCAGCAGCAGGTCGTTGGCCAGGATGCCGAACATGTTGATCGGCAGGT
Organism: Acidovorax sp.; assembly: GCF_047607405.1. Taxonomy (GTDB): domain Bacteria; phylum Pseudomonadota; class Gammaproteobacteria; order Burkholderiales; family Burkholderiaceae_C; genus Acidovorax. The sequence continues at coordinate 18,298 of NZ_JASGDA010000006.1, forward strand.
TGGCCATGAAGTTGGCCGGGAACCAGCCCATCTCGATGGCGAAGAAACCGCTGAACAGGCCCAGCGCGGCGAGCGAGAACGCCACCGGGAAGCCGATCAGCATGATGATGATCAGCCCCGTGAACATGATCGGGGCGAAGTTTTCCATGTGCATTTTTTATGGCTCCTGGCTGTGCTTACTGCACCGGCTTCTCGTAGTGCGTATCCATCTGGTAGCGGCCGCCGAGGTAGGCCACGCGCTTGATGATCTCGGCGATGCCCTGCAGGAACATGGCGCCAAAGCCCAGGGGCAGCAGCAGCCCGGCGGGCCAGCGGATCAGGCCGCCGATGTTGCTCGACATCTCGCGGGTGACGAACATGTTCCAGAAGAACGGCGCGGTGAGCCAGGTGAGCAGGCCCATCACGGGCAGCAGGAAGAAGATGAGGCCGAACAGGTCCACGAACACCGGACCCTTGCCGCGCAGCTTGCCGTAGATGATGTCCACGCGCACGTGCTCGTTGAGCTTGAGCACCAGCGGCGCGCCCAGCATCACGGTGGTGCCGAACAGGTACCACTGGATTTCGAGCCAGGCGTTGGAGCTCATGTCCAGGCCGTAGCGCACGAAGGCGTTGCCTGCGGAAATGACGGCGGCGGCGAGCACCGCCCACCCTGCGATCTTGCTGAGTTTGGTGGAAATCCAGTCCATGCCCAGCGCCAGTTTGAGGAGTCCTGACACAGTTTGTCTCCTTGTGGGATGAGTGAGTGCGGCCCAGTTTTCCTGAAGCCCTGCAGTGCCGATTCTCTCACCGCGCGGGGGCCATTCACCCGACGATGGCGACGCCCTTGACCTGCGCGAACACGCGCTGCCCCGGCGCCAGCGCCAGCGCCCGGGCCGAGCGCTGCGTGACCCGCGCCAGCAGCCGCGTGCCGCCCGCATCCAGCGCCACCATGCGCTGGCCGGGGCTGTCGTCGGCGACCTGCGCCACGGTGGCGGGCAGGATGTTGAGGATGCTGGTGTCCTGCGGCGCGGACAGCGCCAGGCTCACGTCGCGGGCCTGCACGCGCAGGCGCAGCGGCGTGCCCTCGGCGTGCGCGGTGCCGCCCGCCAGCAGCAGCTGCCCGCCCGTGAAGGCGACGGTGGTGACGTGGTCGCGCGCGTCGTGGCGCAGCACGCGGCCCTCGATCACCGTGGCTGCCGCGTCGCCGTGCGCCAGCGGCAAGTCCAGCCGTGCCACCAGCTCGGCGGTGGGGCCTTGCGCCAGCGCCTGCCCGGCCTGCATCAGCACCAGGTGGCTGGCGAGCAGGGCGACCTCGTCCAGGGAATGGCTGACGTACAGCATGGGAATGTCCAGCGTGCGCTGCAGCCTGTCCAGGTAGGGCAGCACCTCGGCCTTGCGCGGGGAGTCCAGCGCGGCCAGGGGCTCGTCCATCAGCAGCAGGCGCGGGCTGGTGGCAAGCGCCCGGGCCATGGCGACGCGCTGGCGCTCGCCGCCCGACAGGGTGCCGGGGCGGCGGTCCATCAGGTGGGCGATGCCCAGCAGCTCCACGGCTTGCTCCAGCGCCACGGCGCGGCGCGCGGGGGGCGTGCGCTTGAGGCCGTAGTCGATGTTGCCGTACACGCTCAGGTGGTCGAACAGGCTGGCTTCCTGGAACACGTAGCCCAGGGCGCGCTGGTGCGTGGGCAGCCATGCGCGGCGAGCGTCGTCCTGCCACACCTCGCCGTTCACGACCACATGGCCCGGCTCGGCGCGCGCCAGGCCCGCAATGGCGCGCAGCACCGTGGTCTTGCCGCAGCCCGAAGGGCCGAACAGGGCCGTCACGCCGCGCCCGGGCAGGGCCAGGTCCACGTCCAGCGTGAAGCCGGGGCGGGCGATGCGCAGCCTGGCGTGGATGGCCTGCATCACGCCACCAGGGGCGCGCCCTTGCGCCGCGTCAGGTTCAGCCCCAGCAGCACCACGAAGGCGAACACCACCATGCCGCCCGCGAGCCAGTGCGCCTGCGCGTATTCCAGCGCTTCCACGTGGTCGTAGATCTGCACCGACACCACGCGCGTCACGCCGGGGATGTTGCCGCCCAGCATCAGCACCACGCCGAACTCGCCCACCGTGTGGGCAAAGCTCAATATGGTGGCGGTCACGAACCCGGGCCGCGCCAGCGGCAGGGCGACGGTGAAGAAGCGGTCCAGCGGGCTGGCGCCCAGCGTGGCGGCGGCCTCCAGCGGGCGGCGGCCCAGGCTTTCAAAGGCGTTCTGCAGCGGCTGCACCGCGAACGGCAGCGAGTAGATGAGCGAGCCCGCCACCAGCCCCCAGAAGGTGAACGGCAGCCGCCCCAGCCCCAGCGACTCGGTGAGCTGCCCGATGGGCCCGTGCGGCCCCATGGCGACCAGCAGGTAAAAGCCGATCACCGTGGGCGGCAGCACCAGCGGCAGCGCCACCACCGCGCCCACCGGGCCGCGCCAGCGCGAGCGCGTGTGCGCCAGCCACCAGGCCAGCGGCGTACACAGCGCCAGCAGCAGCACGGTGGTGATGGCGGCCAGCTTCAAAGTGAGGCGGATGGCGGCCCAGTCCTCGGGGTTCAGGTGCATTTGCTCATGTTTTGATAGCTACTTGTGCCTGTCCAGTAAGCGCTGGAGGCCAAAAAGGCTTGAAGTTCTCAGAACGAATAGCCGTAGGCTTTGATGACCGCCCGCGCCTTGTCGCCGCGCAGGTATTGCAGCAATGCTGCCGCTGCGGCGCTGTCCTTGCCCGGGTTGAGCAGCACGGCATCCTGGCGGATGGGCGCGTGCAGGTGGCCGGGCACCTGCCAGGCCGAGCCCTTCTCGATCTGGCCGTCCACCATCACTTGCGACAGTGCCACAAAGCCCAGTTGCGCGTTGCCGCTGCTGACGAACTGGAAGGTCTGTGCGATGTTCTCGCCCTGCACGAAGCGCGGCTGCAACCGCGCCGTGACGCCCAGCGTGTCCATCACCTGCGTGGCGGCCAGACCGTAGGGCGCGAGCTTGGGGTTGGCGATGGCGATGTGCTGGAAGTCGCCGGTTTTCAGCACGTTGCCTTGCGCATCGACATAGCCCGGCTGCGCGCTCCACAGCACCAGCGTGCCGATGGCGTAGGTGAAGCGGGAGCTGGCGACGGCCTTGCCATCGCTGACCAGCCTGGCGGGCGTGGTGTCGTCGGCGGCCAGCAGGACCTGGAACGGCGCGCCGTGGGTGATCTGCGCGTAGAACTTGCCCGTGGCGCCGAACGACAGCTCGGCCTTGTGGCCCGTGTCGGCCTCGAAGGCGGCGGCGATCTTCTGCATGGGCGCGGTGAAGTTGGCGGCCACGGCCACGGACACGTTGTCGGCATGGGCGCCGCCGTGGACGATGGCCAGGGCGCAAAGAGAGGCAAGGCGCAGACGCATGGTGGGCAATCGCTATTCATCAATGGAATAGCGAAAGTATAGCCAGAGGCTCGTGCATCATCGCCCCATGCCACAAGCCCTTTCCCTGACCGGCGCGCTGGGCCACGAACTCACGGACAAGCGCATCGCCATCCTGCGCCAGATCGCCGAGGGCGGCTCCATCTCGCAGGCCGCCCGTGCCGTGGGCGTGAGCTACAAGGCCGCGTGGCAGGCGGTGGACACGCTTACCAACCTGGCGGGCGCGCCCCTGGTGGCGCGGGCCGTGGGCGGTGCGGGCGGCGGCGGCGCGCAGCTGACCGAGGCGGGCCGCCAAC
>NZ_JASGDA010000007.1:0-9156 GCF_047607405.1 Acidovorax sp.
ATCGAGGCCCCCGTGGCGCCCCCGGCTCCGCCCGTGCCGCCAGCGCCGCCCGCCCCACCCGCGCCCCCCAAGATCGAGCTGCCGTCCAGCGACGCGGCCTACCTGAACAACCCCAAGCCCAGCTACCCCGCCATCAGCAAGCGCATGGGCGAGCAGGGCAAGGTGGTGCTGCGCGTGCTGATCGGCACCGACGGGCTGCCGCAGAAGATCGAGATCAACAAGTCCAGCGGCTTCGAGCGGCTGGACCGCCAGGCCCAGGAAGCCGTCATGCGCTGGCGCTTCGTGCCCGGCAAGCGCAATGGCGTGCCCGAGACCATGTGGAACCTGGTGCCCATCAACTTCGTTCTCGAATAACCGTATTTCATCGCTTCAGGGAGTTTTTTCATGGATTCGCAATTCGGCATCACCAACGTCTGGGTCCAGGGCGACTTCGTCACCCGGGCCGTCGCCGTCATCCTGCTGGCCATGTCGCTGGCCTCGTGGATCGTCATCCTCATCAAGGCGCTGGACATCGTGAAGTTCAAGAAGCAGGCCCGCGCCGCGCGCGACTTCTGGCACAGCGAGGACTTCGCCACGGGCCTCGCCAAGCTGGGCAGCGACAACGCCAACCCCTTCCGCCACCTGGCGCTGGAAGGCCGCGAGGCCACGGCCCACCACCGCAACACCAAGGCCCACCTGCACGACACGCTGGACGTGAGCGACTGGGTCACGCGCTGCCTGCGCAACTGCATCGACGAGTTCACGGCGCGCCTGCAGTCGGGCCTGGCCATCCTGGCGTCCGTGGGCTCCACCGCACCCTTCATCGGGCTGTTCGGCACCGTGTGGGGCATCTACCACGCGCTGGTGGCCATCGGCACCTCGGGCCAGTCCACCATCGACAAGGTGGCCGGCCCCATCGGCGAGGCCCTCATCATGACCGCGCTGGGCCTGGCCGTCGCCATCCCCGCCGTGCTGGGCTACAACGCGCTGGTGCGCGGCAACAAGTCCATCCTGGGCGGCCTGAACAGCTTCGCCCACGACCTGCACGCCTACTTCGTCACCGGCGCGCGCGTGACGGCGGCGGGCGAGCAGGCCAAGGTCCTGCCCATGAAGAAAGGCGCGTAAGCCATGGCCTTCGGAACCCAAGACGAAGCCGATGACGTGATGAACGAGATCAACATGACGCCCCTGGTGGACGTGATGCTGGTGCTGCTCATCATCTTCATCATCACCGTGCCGGTGATGAAGCACTCGGTCAACGTGGACCTGCCCCGCGCTACCAACCAGCCCGAGGACGTGAAGCCGGAGACGGTACGCCTGACGGTGGACGCCGATGGCAAGTACTACTGGAACGGCGGAGCCGTCAGCGACGCCGAACTGGAACCCCTGCTCAAGGCCGAAGCCGCCAAGCAGCCCCAGCCCGACCTGCACATTCGCGGCGACAAGGCCGTGCGCTACGAGCGCGTGGCCCAGGCCATGGCGGCGGCCCAGCGCGCGGGCGTGCGCAAAATCGGCTTTGTCACCGATCCCGCGCCCTGAGAACGTGTGAACCCACGGCGGGCGGCACAAAAAGAAACATTTCGACCGCTTGACATGCAATTGCGAATCGTTATCATTAGCAGCACGAATCGCAACGCAACAGGACAACCCTCATGCCAGCCACTTTGACCTTGAACGCCGCTCCCTTCCTGCGCTCCGCTCCCGCCAACAAACCGGCATCGCAGACCGAAAGCAGCCACCGCGCGGAGACGGCCCTTGCCGTGGACAGCAGCGCCCTGCTGCAAGGCCAGAAGGCCGTGGCCATCAGCCACAACGGCGCGCTGTACCGCCTGCAGGCCACCAAGCTGGGCAAGCTGATTTTGACCAAATGAGTTTCATCGTGGGGCGACTCCCGGACTCCGCAACGGGTCCGCAAGGGTCGTTTTTGCCAGCCAACGGTTTTCCCGCGTAGCCAGGCTTTTTTTCCCGCGCCAACACAAAAAACCGGCCTCGAAGGCCGGTTTTTTTCATGGTCAAAACAGCCTCCAGCGCTTGCTGATCAAGCACAAGAAGCTATTCAAACCATAGCAGTCACAGCCCCAGGGCCGCGATGCCTGCGCGGGCGATCTGCGCGTCCTCGGTGGACTTCACGCCGCTCACGCCCACGGCGCCCAGGCACTGGCCGTCCTTCAGGATGGGCACGCCGCCTTCCAGCAGGCCGTCGATGCCGGGCGCGCTCAGGAACGAGGTGCGGCCGCCGTTGACCACGTCCTCATAGACCTTGCTCTCGCGGCGGCCCAGCGCGGCCGTGCGGGCCTTGGACGGCGCGATGTGCGACGACACGGGCGCGGCGCCGTCCAGGCGCTGCAGCCACAGCAGGTGGCCGCCCGCGTCCACGATGGCGATGGTCACGGCCCATTGGTTCTTCAGGGCTTCGGCCTCGGCGGCGGCGGCGATGGCCTTGATGTCGGCCAGTTCGAGTTCGTGTTGGGTCTTCATGAGGGCAATGTCCGAAAAAAGAAGGGGCAAGCATACCGGTATGCAAAGGCAGGTGGCCGCGCGCGGGTATTGAAACCGCGCCCAGGCCCACCACCTAGAATCCGCGCGTGCGTCTGCACGGTGCAGGCCAACAAGGAGAGACACAGATGATGAACGACCAGATCACCACCCTGGGCCACTCTGCGGGCTACGGCATCTCGCAGCAAGAGCGCCACAAGGTGCTTCGCAATACCTACTGGCTGCTGGCCCTGAGCCTGATCCCCACGGTGCTCGGCGCCTGGGTGGGCGTGGCCACCGGCATCACGCAGTCGCTGCGCGGCGGCGTGGGGCTGATCGTCTTTCTGGGCGGCGCCTTCGGCTTCATGTTCGCCATCGAGAAGACCAAGCGCTCGGCGGCGGGCGTGCCGGTGCTGCTGGCCTTCACCTTCTTCATGGGGCTGATGCTCTCGCGCCTGATCGGCCTGGTGCTGGGCTTCTCGAACGGCTCCGAGCTGATCATGACCGCCTTCGCGGGCACCGCGGGCGTGTTCCTGGTGATGGCAAGCCTGGCCAGCGTCATCAAGCGCGACCTGTCGGGCATGGGCAAGTGGCTGTTCGTGGGCGCGCTGGTGCTGCTGGTGGGCAGCGTCATCAACGTGTTCGTGGGCTCGTCGGCGGGCATGATGGCGATCTCGGTGGCCGCCATCGGCATCTTCAGCGCCTACATGCTGTACGACATCAAGCAGATCCTGGACGGCGGCGAGACCAACTACATCAGCGCCACGCTGGCCCTGTACCTGGACCTGTTCAACGTGTTCCAGAGCCTGCTGTCGCTACTGGGCATCATGGGCGGCGAGCGCGACTGAGCCCCCCTGCCCTCCCCCTGCCCCAAAGCCCTGGCTCGCCAGGGCTTTTTTGTGCGGCGCGCCACCCGCCACGGCACGCGGCATCGCTTCATTTGACACAATGGCCGGATACCGCCATGCCCCAACCGTCCCGCCACCCCCTGCACCAATGGCAGCACCGGCACAAACAGCGCCTGCTGATGGCGCTGATCTGCGGCCTGGTGGGCGTGGAGTTCCTGGAGAGCGTCGTGGCGCTGCTGGCCCTGGGCGTGCAGCGGCTCATGCCCCGGCAACTGGGCAAGAGCACGCAGCCGGTGCGCTGGTCCATCGTCCCCGTGGTGGTGCTGTTGCTGGCCGTGGGCCTGGTGCAGTGGGTCTTCTCGGAGGCCGACCACCAGTGGCTGGAGCGGCCCGCGCTGCTCGCCCTGGCCGCCCTGGCGGGCGTCACGCTGCTGGGCCTGTTCAGCCTGCACCAGTGGCGGCACGACGAGCCCCTGCTGCACCTGCGCGACCTGGCCAACCCCGGCTTCATGGCGGGCATGGGCCTCTTTGCGGCGTACTACTTCATCGTCAACTTCAACAACTACCTGTTCCCGCAGGTCGCCGAGCACGGGCTGGGCCTGTCGGTGGTCACCACGGGCTGGCTCAACAGCTTCTCGGCGCTGGTCACCTTCGCGGCAGTGGTCATCTACAACCGCCATTCCGCCAAGGTGGAGAACAAGCGGGCCCTGATGCTCACCGGCTGCCTGAGCATGGCCGCATCGGCGTGGTGGATGGCCTCGCTGCCCGCAGACGTGTCCGTGGCCGGGCTGTGCGCGCCGCTGGCCTTCAAGGGGCTGTTCGGCGTGCTGATGATCCTGCCCGTCTCGGCCCTGACCTGGCGCGCCCTGGGCGACACGCACTTCGCCAAGGGCTACCAGGCCAAGAACGTGCTGCGGCAGATGATGGTGTCGCTGGCCTCGGCCTCGGCCGCCGTGGCGCTGCACGGCGGGCTGGCGCAGGGCAGCATGCAGGCGGTGTTCGCCACCGGGCAGCGGCTGTACATGGGGATCGCGGTGATGGCGCTGCTGGCGGGCGCGGTGGTGGCGCTGCAAAAGCAGTTGCGCTGAATGAAATGAATCGCTCAACTCTGGCGCCCGCTTGCCGATAGCATAGGGACATGCCGTCCACTCTGCCCCGCCCCCTCGCCACCGCCCTTGTCGCCGCCGCGCTGCTGCCGCTGGCGGGCTGCGACATTCCGGGCCTGGGCCCCGACCCCCGCGCCCTGCAGCGCGAGGCCGAGGCCAAGGCCATCGGCGGCGCCTGCCGCCACGCGCTGCGCGGGCTGGAAGACTGCTACACGCTCAACCCCAAGGCCGCCAAGGCGCAGGTGTTCGCGGGCTGGAAGGACATGGACGCCTACATGCGCGACAACAAGATCGAAGGCACGCCCTCGGTGCTGACAGAAGCCAAGCCGCCCGCCCGCCGCGCCCGGGACGACGCCGAGGACGAGCGCGGCTGATGCTATCTAAAGCATAGCTGCAAGCGCTTGCTGGACAAGCGCTGGAGCCCTGAAACACCTTAAACTTTGTCGAACACCGCCATGCTCTCCACGTGCGCGGTGTGCGGGAACATGTTGACCATGCCCGCCGCCGTGCAGCGGTAGCCCGCCAGATGCACCAGCAGCCCCGCGTCGCGGGCCAGGGTGGCGGGGTTGCAGCTCACATAGACGATGCGCTTGGGCGGCGTCCAGTGCGCAGCCCCTGCGGGCAGCGGCCCTGCGCCTTCGGCGCCGATGCGCGCCTGTTCGATGTCGGCCAGGGCTTTCGCCAGGGCGAACGCGCCTTCGCGCGGCGGGTCCACCAGCCATTTGTCGGCCACGCCGTCGGCCACCAGCATCGCTGGCGTCATCTCGAACAGGTTGCGCGCTACGAAATTGGTAGCTGCCAGCGCTTGCCCCACCTGCGCTGGAGCCTGATTTTTCTTGTAATTCTCACGCGAGCGCGCCACCAGGGCCTCGCTGCCCTCGATGCCCAGCACCTCGCGCGCCTGCGTCGCCAGCGGCAGGGTGAAGTTGCCCAGGCCGCAAAACCAGTCGATCACGCGCTCGCTGCGCTGCACGTCCAGCAGGCGCAGCGCCCGGCTGACCAGCACGCGGTTGATGTGCGGGTTGACCTGCGTGAAGTCCGTGGGCTTGAAGGGCATGGTGATGCCGAAGTCCGGCAGGCTGTACGACAGTTGCGGGCCGTCCGCGTCGAGCAGGTGTACCGTGTCCGGCCCCTTGGGTTGCAGCCACCACTGCACGGCGTGCGTGGCGCCGAAGGCGCGCAGCCTGTCCAGGTCGGCGGCGGACAAAGGCTCCAGGTGGCGCAGCACCAGCGCCGTCACCTCGTCGCCGCAGGCCAGCTCGATCTGCGGGCAGGTGTCGCGCGCGTCCAGGCTGGCGATGAGCGCGCGCAGCGGCATCAGCATGGCGTCCACGTGCGGCGGCAGGATGCGGCAGGTCTGCATGTCGGCGATGTAGCGGCTCTTGCGCTCATGAAAGCCCACCAGCACCGTGCCCTTCTTGACCACGTGGCGCACGGCCAGGCGGGCGCGGTAGCGGTAGCCCCAGGCAGGGCCCTCGATGGGGCGCAGGATGGTCTCGGCGCGCACCTTGCCCAGGTGCCAGAGGTTGTCTTCCAGCACGCGCTGCTTGACCGCCACCTGCGCGCCCACGTGCAGGTGCTGCATCTTGCAGCCGCCGCAGGCACCGGCGTGCAGGCCGAAGTGCGGGCAGCCGGGGTACACGCGCTGGGGGGATTCGCGGTGGATGGCGAGCAGGCTGGCCTGCTCCCAGTTGTTCTTCTTGCGGTGGGTGTTGGCGCTGACCAGCTCGAAGGGGAGCGCGCCGTCGATGAAGACTACCTTGCCGTCGGGCTTGCGGGCGATGCCCTGGGCGTCGAGGTCCATGGACTGGACCAGCAGCCAGCCTTCGGACAGGTCTTCGGCGGGGGAATGCGGTGTGGGGAAGAGTTCTTGGGGTTCGCTCATCCCCCGATTGTCCTAGAAGCTCACCCGCGGTCGGCCCGGGCGGGACGCATGACCGCGCCGCCCTGCGGCACCTGCGCGGTGGTCAAGGGCAGCTTGTTGATGGTCAGCTCGCAGCCCTGGTTGTCGGGCGAGAACACCATCGTGGCGCCCGGCGCCACCAGGGGCAGGGTTTGGTGGATTTGGTACGACATGTCGATGGGCGGCTCGACGGACTGGTACACGATGTCCTTGTCGGGGCCATAGACGAGGTAGCACGCGGCTGCCGCAGACTGGCTGAAGAACGCAGCGGCCAGGGCTGCGGCGGCGTAGGGAAGGGTCTTTGTCATGATGGCTTCTCCTGTGACTGCGGGTGATTATGCGGGTTTGCCGCAGGGCCGCCAATCAGCGCAGGTGCAGTTGGGTGCTGTGCTTGACCTCTTCCATCACCGCGTAGGTGCGCGTCTCGCGCACGCCGGGCAGTTGCCACAGCACGTTGCCCGCGAACACACGGTAGGCGTTCATGTCGGCCGAGCGGGTTTTGAGCAGGTAGTCGAAGCCGCCCGCCACCATGTGGCATTCCATGATCTCGGGGTACACCTGCACGGCAGCCTTGAACTGGTCGAACACGTTGGGCGTGGTGCGGTCGAGCAGCACCTCGACGAAGACCAGCATGCCCGCGCCCAGCTTGAGCGGGTTCAGGCGCGCCTCGTAGCCCAGGATGTAGCCGTCCTTGGTCAGCCGCTGCACGCGGGCCAGCACGGCGGTGGGCGACAGGGCGACGGCCTCGGCGAGCTTGAGGTTGGCGATGCGGCCATCTTCTTGCAGGATTGACAGGATTTTGCGATCTATCCGATCCAGATCATTTTCGGTTGCCATGATGATTAGTCAATTATTCTGAAACTTTCAAAATTTTCAGATATTTATTCATCCAAAACCAGTGGATCATCGCATACAACACCAACCCAAGGCACCGCCACCATGACCGCAACCCTCTTCGCCCCGCGCACGCCGCTGACCAACCCGCTGCGCGCCGCCATCACCAACGCCTACCGCCTGCCCGAGCCCGAGGCCCTGGCCCCGCTGCTCGCGCAGGCGCGCCTGCCCCAGCCCATGGCCGACGCCGCCCAGCAGCTCGCGCTGCGCGTGGCCGGCGCCTTGCGCAACCGCAAGGCCGCCGGTGGCCGCGCAGGCATCGTGCAGGGGCTGCTGCAGGAGTTCTCGCTGTCGTCGCAGGAAGGCGTGGCCCTGATGTGCCTGGCCGAGGCGCTGCTGCGCATCCCCGACAAGGCCACGCGCGACGCGCTGATCCGCGACAAGATCAGCAACGGCCAGTGGGCGCCGCACCTGGGCAACAGCCCGTCGCTGTTCGTCAACGCCGCCACCTGGGGCCTGCTCATCACCGGCAAGCTGGTGTCGACCCACAGCGAGGGCAGCCTGACCAGCTCTCTGAGCCGCCTGATCGGCAAGGGCGGCGAGCCGCTGATCCGCAAGGGCGTGGACATGGCCATGCGCATGATGGGCGAGCAGTTCGTGACCGGCGAGACCATCGCCGAGGCCCTGTCCAACGCCCGCAGGATGGAGGCCGAGGGCTTTCGCTATTCGTACGACATGCTGGGCGAGGCCGCACTGACGGCCGAGGACGCCAAGCGCTACTACGCCTCGTACGAGCAGGCCATCCACGCCATCGGCAAGGCGTCCGCCGGGCGCGGCATCTACGAAGGGCCGGGCATCTCCATCAAGCTGTCGGCCCTGCACCCGCGCTACAGCCGCGCGCAGTTCGACCGCGTGATGGACGAGCTGTACCCCATGGTGCTGCGCCTGACCGAGCTGGCGCGCAGCTACGACATCGGCATCAACATCGACGCGGAAGAAGCCGACCGGCTCGAACTCTCGCTCGACCTGCTGGAGCGCCTGTGCCACGCGCCCTCGCTGGACGGCTGGAACGGCATCGGCTTCGTGATCCAGGCGTACCAAAAGCGCTGCCCCTTCGTCATCGACTACGTCATCGACCTGGCCCGCCGCACGCGCCGCCGCCTGATGGTGCGGCTGGTGAAAGGCGCGTACTGGGACAGCGAGATCAAGCGCGCCCAGGTGGACGGCCTGGCCGACTACCCCGTCTATACCCGCAAGGTACACACCGACATCTCCTACATCGCCTGCGCCAAGAAGCTGCTGGCCGCGCCCGAGGCCATCTACCCCCAGTTCGCCACGCACAACGCCGAGACCCTGGCCACCATCTACCAGATGGCGGGCAACAACTACTACGCGGGGCAGTACGAGTTCCAGTGCCTGCACGGCATGGGCGAGCCGCTGTATGAGCAAGTGGTAGGCCCCATCAGCGCAGGCAAGCTGGGCCGCCCCTGCCGCATCTACGCCCCCGTGGGCACGCACGAGACGCTGCTGGCCTACCTGGTGCGCCGCCTGCTGGAGAACGGCGCCAACACGTCCTTCGTGAACCGCATCGCCGATGAAACCATCGCGCTGGAAGACCTGGTCAAGAGCCCCGTGCTGGTGGTGGACCAGGCCGCCGCTGCCGAGGGCACGCCCGGCCTGCCCCACCCGCGCATCCCCCTGCCGGGCGGCCTGTACGGCCCGCAGCGCGCCAACTCGCGCGGGCTGGACCTGTCCAACGAAAACACCCTGACCCAACTGGACGCCACCCTGCAGGCCACCGCCAGCCACGGCTGGACGGCGGGCCCGCTGCTGGGCGTGGCCACCACGTCCGCCAGCGCCGCCATCGACGTGCGCAACCCCGCCGACCACCGCGACGTGGTGGGCCAGGTGCAAGAGGCCACCGCCGACGATGTCGATCAGGCCCTGCAATGCGCGCAGGCCGCCGCCGCCCCCTGGGCCGCCACGCCCCCCGCCGAGCGCGCCGCCGCCC